>NZ_QAIU01000139.1:0-1974 GCF_003061205.1 Pseudomonas sp. HMWF006 | reverse complement strand
GTTGTAGTCACTGGCGATGGCGCAAAGCAGGTTGCCGACAATAAAGATGCCCATCAACGCGACCAGTGCAGCCTTGCGTGGCAGTTTTGCCGTGGCCAGGGCCATGAACGGTGCACCGATGGCCACGCCGAGGGCGTAGCCGGTCACCAGCCAGCCGGCGCCGGGGATCGACACACCGAGGTCGGCCGCCACATCGGGCAGCAGGCCCATGATGACGAACTCGGTGGTGCCGATGGCGAAGGCGCTCAAGGCGAGTATGAGTAGCGAGAGGGGCATGCAGGTTTCCTTGTCGGCTGGCTGACGTTAAGGGTCAGAGCTCTTTACTGAGGGTGCTGAGGAACGCCTGGATCACGTCCTCGTTACGTTTGAAAAAGTGCCATTGACCGGCCTTCTGGCTGCTGATCAGACCGGCGCGTTGCAACGTTGCCAGGTGTGCCGAGACAGTCGATTGCGACAGGCCGCAGCGCTGATCGATCTGCCCGGCGCAGATGCCGTACTCGTGGTTGTGCAACTGTTCCGGGAACTCGCCTTTCGGGTCTTTCAGCCAGTTGAGGATGTCTCGCCGTACTGGGTGCGCCAGGGCTTTTATTATTTCGTCGAGGTCAAGGTTCATGGCAGGGTGCTCGTGTGTGTACAACGCTATATCGCGATGAGGCGAACTTTAAATCGTTAGTTCGCGATACACCAATATGATTTTGATCTGAACTCAGCATAAATCGGTATATCGGGTTATAACGATACATGGGGTGTTGATTGCAGGACGCAGTGCTAAGCTGCGCCCATGAACTATCTCGCACATTTGCACCTCGGTGGCCAGCGTCCTGGCCAGTTACTCGGCAGTCTCTATGGCGACTTCGTCAAAGGCCGGCTGCAAGGGCAGTTCGCTCCGGAGGTCGAGGCGGCCATTCAACTGCATCGACGGATTGACGTATTTACCGATCGTCATCCGTTGGTGGACACCGCCCTCGGGCGCTTTACCCAGACCCGCCGGCGTTATGCCGGGATCGTCCTCGATGTGTTTTTTGATCATTGCCTGGCGCGGGACTGGACGCTGTATGCCGATCAGCCGCTGGAGCACTTCACCGCAGATGTGTATCGGGTGCTGTCCCGTGAACCGCAATTGCCCGAGCGACTGGCGAAGATTGCCCCGCACATGGTCGCCAATGACTGGCTGGGCTCGTATCAGGAGTTTGAAGTGCTGGAGCAGGTATTGCGCGGGATCTCGCGGCGGTTGACTCGGCCGGAAGAACTGGCGGGGGCGATGCAGGAATTGCGGCGGTTGTATGAGCCGCTGAGTGAAGATTTCGCTTTGTTCTACCCGCAACTTCAGGACTTCGCCCAAAACCCGTCAATGACATAAAACCAATGTGGGAGCGAGCTTGCTCGCGAAGGCGTCGTGTCAGCCAACATCAACTTTGAATGACATACCGCTTTCGCGAGCAAGCTCGCTCCCACAGGGGAGAAATGTGCTTCAGGCGGCGATCAGCTCGCCGGCACGACGTGGTTCAGCGGGTTTCGCCACCTCACCAAACAACGCCTTCTGCACCGCCTGCTGCGCTTCAAACGCCAATGCCGCACGCTCACGACCCTGGCAGGCAATCGGCTTGAGCAGGTGCACTTCTACGTCACCGCAATCGTGGCTGAACAGACGCATCAGGTGCGAAAGCAAATCGTCGTCACCAATGAACGGCGCCAGCGCGTCGATTTCGCCATCGCGCAGATAACGGATCGCCACCGGTTGCAGCATCACTTGCGAATCAATCGCCGCCGACAACAGGCGCCCATGGAAGGTCCGCAGCGAGCGGCCGTCGGTGGTGGTGCCTTCCGGGAACATCAGCAGCGCATGATCGGTTTGCAGGTGACGGGTCATCTGCTTGCGGATCAACTGGCTGTCGCCCGAACCGCGACGGATGAACAGACTGCCGGCCTTGGCCGCCAGCCAGCCGGCCACCGGCCAGGTGCGCACTTCGGCCT
>NZ_QAIU01000138.1:0-5405 GCF_003061205.1 Pseudomonas sp. HMWF006 | reverse complement strand
GTGAAGCGTTCAGCCTGGTGCTCAGCGACGTCAACATGCCCGGCATGGATGGCCATCAATTGCTCGCACTGTTGCGGGCCCGGCAGCCGCAACTGCCGGTGTTGCTGATGACCGCCCACGGCGCTGTCGAGCGTGCGGTGGATGCAATGCGCCAGGGGGCGGCGGATTATCTGGTCAAGCCGTTCGAGCCCAAGGCCTTGCTTGACCTGGTCGCCCGGCATGCTTTGGGCAACCTCGGCGCCAGCGATGCTGAAGGTCCGATCGCGGTCGAACCTGCCAGCGCGCAGTTGCTGGAACTGGCCGCGCGGGTGGCGCGCAGCGATTCCACGGTGCTGATCTCTGGCGAGTCCGGCACTGGCAAGGAGGTGCTGGCGCGCTACATTCACCAGCAATCCCATCGCGCCAGTCAGCCCTTCATTGCGATCAATTGCGCGGCCATCCCGGACAACATGCTCGAAGCGACATTATTCGGTCATGAGAAGGGGTCGTTCACCGGCGCCATCGCAGCGCAAGCGGGCAAGTTCGAGCAGGCCGATGGCGGCACGCTGTTGCTCGACGAAATCTCTGAAATGCCCCTCGGCCTGCAAGCCAAGTTGCTGCGCGTGTTGCAGGAGCGCGAAGTGGAGCGGGTCGGTGCGCGCAAACCGATCAGTCTCGACATCCGCGTGGTCGCCACCACCAACCGTGATCTGGCGGGCGAAGTGGCGGCGGGGCGTTTCCGTGAAGACCTTTATTACCGTCTGTCGGTTTTTCCGTTGGCCTGGCGTCCACTTCGCGAGCGTACTGCCGATATCTTGCCGCTGGCGGAGCGCTTGCTGGCCAAACACGTCAATAAAATGAAGCATGCTGCGGCGAAACTTTCGCCCGCGGCGCAGGCGTGCCTGACGGGCTACACGTGGCCGGGCAACGTGCGCGAACTGGATAACGCCATTCAGCGTGCGCTGATCCTGCAACAGGGCGGCCTGATTCAGCCGCAGGATTTCTGTCTGGCAGGGCCGGTGACATTCGCCGCGTTGCCGGTATCGGCGCCTACGCCAGGCGTGGTGCGTGAAGTTGAAATCGAAGCGGATTCGGCCGGCGCGCTGGGTGATGACCTGCGTCGCCGCGAGTTCCAGATGATCATCGACACCCTGCGCAGCGAGCGCGGGCGGCGCAAGGAAGCGGCGGAAAAGCTCGGCATCAGCCCGCGCACCCTGCGCTACAAACTGGCGCAAATGCGCGATGCCGGGATGGACGTCGAAGGTTATCTGTTCGCCACCTGAAAGTTGACGCTGGCAAATGTGGGAGGGGGCTTGTTCCCGAAAGCGCTGTGTCATTCACGGATGATGTGATTGACCTGCCAGCTTCGGGACCAAGTCGCCTCCCACGGCCGTTACGGTGATTCAGCGCTGGCCGGGAGCCCGGAACGGCTTTTATGAAACAGGTCAGCCGAGCTGGCACCCTTGTTGCTAACACCTGTGTACCCGCCGAGTGAGTGTCAAAAAATTGCGGGCCGCCCAAGAGAGTAGACCATGAGCCAAGGTATTGAATTTAATCGGTTGATGATGGACATGAAGGCCATGCAAATGGATGCCATGTCTGCGCCGAAATCGACTGCCGCCGTCCCTGAACTGGCAGGTAGCAGCTTTTCCGACATGCTCGGTCAGGCCATCAACAAAGTGAACGATACCCAGCAGGCGTCGACCCAGTTGGCCAACGCATTTGAAATCGGCAAAAGCGGCGTCGATCTGACGGACGTGATGATTTCTTCGCAGAAAGCCAGCGTGTCGTTCCAGGCTCTGACCCAGGTGCGCAACAAACTGGTTCAAGCCTATCAAGACATCATGCAGATGCCGGTTTAAGGACGAGATTGAGTCATGGCAGAAGCAGTCGCCGATAACGTTCCGGCCAAGGCCACCCCGATAGACGGCAAACCGCCGCTGTTCGGCCTGTCCTTCCTGGAAAACCTCTCCGAGATGACCATGCTGCGTCAGGTGGGCCTGTTGGTCGGCCTGGCTGCGAGCGTGGCGATTGGCTTTGCCGTGGTGCTGTGGTCGCAGCAGCCGGATTACCGTCCGTTGTACGGCAGCCTTGCCGGCATGGACGCCAAGCAGGTCATGGACACCCTGGCCTCCGCCGATATTCCCTACACCGTCGAGCCGAACTCCGGCGCCTTGCTGGTCAAGGCCGACGACCTGTCCCGTGCGCGGATGAAACTCGCGGCCGCTGGTGTCACTCCCAGCGACGGCAACATCGGTTTCGAAATCCTCGACAAGGAACAGGGTCTGGGCACCAGCCAGTTCATGGAAGCCACCCGCTACCGTCGCGGCCTCGAAGGCGAATTGGCGCGCACCATTTCCAGTCTGAACAACGTCAAGGGTGCCCGCGTGCACCTGGCGATTCCGAAGAGCTCGGTGTTCGTGCGTGATGAGCGCAAGCCAAGTGCTTCGGTTCTGGTTGAACTGTACAGCGGCCGTTCGCTGGAGCCGGGGCAGGTGGTCGCGATCATCAACCTGGTGGCTACGTCCGTCCCTGAACTGAGCAAATCGCAGATCACCGTCGTCGATCAGAAGGGCAACCTGCTCTCCGATCAGGCGGAAAACTCCGAAATGACCATGGCCGGCAAGCAGTTCGATTACAGCCGCCGCATGGAAAGCATGCTCACCCAGCGCGTGCACAACATTCTGCAACCGGTACTGGGCAATGATCGCTACAAGGCTGAAGTCTCGGCCGATGTCGATTTCAGTGCCGTCGAATCGACCGCCGAGCAGTTCAACCCGGATCAGCCGGCGTTGCGCAGCGAGCAGTCGGTCAACGAACAACGCACCGCCAGCAATGGCCCGCAAGGTGTGCCGGGTGCCCTGAGCAACCAGCCGCCGTCGCCAGCCTCGGCGCCGCAAACCACCGGTGGCACCGCAGCGCCGGCCGGCATGATTCAACCCGGTCAGCCACTGGTCGATGCCAACGGTCAGCAAATCATGGACCCGGCCACCGGCCAGCCTATGCTTGCACCGTACCCGGCGGACAAGCGTCAACAATCCACCAAGAACTTCGAGCTTGACCGTTCCATCAGCCACACCAAACAGCAGCAGGGTCGCCTGAATCGTCTGTCGGTGTCGGTGGTGGTCGACGATCAGGTCAAGGTCAACCCGGCCAACGGTGAAACCAGCCGTGCGCCGTGGAGCGCCGACGAATTGGCGCGCTTCACCCGTCTGGTGCAGGACGCCGTCGGTTTCGATGCCAGCCGTGGTGACAGCGTCAGCGTGATCAACATGCCGTTCTCCGCCGAGCGCGGCGAAGTGGTCGCCGATATTCCGTTCTACTCCCAGCCATGGTTCTGGGACATCGTCAAACAAGTGCTGGGCGTGTTGTTCATCCTGGTGCTGGTGTTTGGTGTGCTGCGTCCGGTGTTGAACAACATCACTGGCGGTGGCAAAGGCAAGGAGCTGGCCGGTCTGGGCAGCGACGTGGAACTCGGTGGCATGGGCGGCCTGGACGGCGAACTGGCCAACGACCGCGTGAGCCTCGGTGGTCCGCAGAGCATTCTGTTGCCGAGCCCGAGCGAGGGTTATGACGCGCAGCTGAATGCAATCAAGAGTCTGGTGGCCGAAGATCCGGGTCGCGTGGCTCAGGTCGTGAAAGAGTGGATTAACGCAGATGAGTGATAACCGAGCCGCTACCGTCAAACTGAACAAGGTCGACAAAGCCGCGATTCTGCTGCTGTCCCTGGGTTCGACCGATGCCGCACAAGTGCTGCGTCACATGGGCCCGAAAGAGGTTCAGCGCGTCGGCGTGGCCATGGCGCAGATGGGCAACGTCCATCGCGAGCAGGTCGAGCAGGTCATGAGCGAGTTCGTCGACATCGTCGGCGACCAGACCAGTCTCGGCGTCGGCTCCGACGATTACGTGCGCAAAATGCTCACCCAGGCCCTGGGTGAAGACAAGGCCAACGGCCTGATCGACCGCATCCTGCTCGGTGGCAACACCAGCGGCCTCGACAGCCTGAAATGGATGGAGCCACGCGCCGTTGCCGACGTGATCCGCTACGAGCACCCGCAGATCCAGGCCATCGTGGTTGCGTACCTCGACCCGGATCAGGCCGGTGAAGTGCTCGGCAACTTCGACCACAAAGTGCGTCTGGACATCATCCTGCGCGTCTCGTCGTTGAACACCGTGCAGCCAGCCGCACTGAAAGAGCTGAACCAGATTCTTGAGAAGCAGTTCTCCGGCAACTCGAATGCCTCGCGCACCACCCTGGGTGGCATCAAGCGTGCGGCAGACATCATGAACTTCCTCGACAGCTCGATCGAAGGCCAGCTCATGGATTCGATCCGCGAAGTCGACGAAGACCTGTCCGGTCAGATCGAAGACCTCATGTTCGTGTTCAACAACCTCGCCGACGTCGACGATCGCGGCATTCAGGCGCTGTTGCGCGAAGTCTCCTCCGATGTCCTGGTGCTGGCCCTCAAGGGTTCCGACGAAGGCGTCAAAGAGAAGATCTTCAAGAACATGTCCAAGCGTGCGGCCGAACTGTTGCGCGACGACCTCGAGGCCAAAGGCCCGGTGCGCGTCAGCGACGTGGAAACCGCGCAGAAAGAAATCCTCACCATTGCCCGTCGTATGGCCGAAGCCGGCGAGATCGTGCTCGGTGGCAAGGGCGGCGAGGAAATGATCTAAGCCCATGGACAAGCATGACGATGTAACGGATCTGATCCGTGCCCGGGATGTTCGCGGTTTCGAATCCTGGACCATGCCCAGCTTCGATCCGCCGGCACCGGAACCCGAGCCGGAGCCGGAGCCCGAACCGCCGGAAATGGAAGAAGTGCCGCTGGAAGAAGTCCAGCCACTGACCCTGGAAGAACTCGAGAGCATCCGTCAGGAGGCTTACAACGAGGGCTTCGCCATCGGCGAAAAAGAAGGTTTTCACAGCACCACGCTGAAGGTGCGTCAGGAAGCTGAAGTCGCGCTGGCGGCGAAAATCGCCAGCCTCGAGCAACTGATGAGCCACCTGTTCGAACCGATTGCCGAGCAGGACACGCAGATCGAAAAGTCTCTGGTCGACCTCGTTCAGCACATCACCCGACAAGTGATCAGGCGCGAGCTGGCCATCGACTCGAGCCAGATCGAACACGTCATGCGCGATGCCCTCAAGCTGTTGCCTCTGGGCGTGGAAAACGTGCGCCTGTACGTCAACCCGCAGGACTTCGCCCAGGTCAAAGCCCTGCGCGAACGCCATGAAGAAACCTGGCGCATCGTCGAAGACGAAACGCTGCTGCCGGGCGGCTGCCGGGTCGAAACCGAGCACAGTCGCATCGACGCAAGCATCGAGTCGCGGGTCAGTCAGGTCATGGCCAAACTGTTCGATCAGTTGCACGAACAGGCCCTGCACCCGGCCGCAGCCGATTTGAGTCTGGATATTCCCGAGG
>NZ_QAIU01000137.1:1763-10715 GCF_003061205.1 Pseudomonas sp. HMWF006 | reverse complement strand
TACTGCTGTGGTGCGGCCTGAGTCTGTTCGTGCACCTGTGGATGTTCTTTCTGTGGACGCTGCTGTTCGGCCTGTGGCTGGCGCGCAAACTCTATCGCCTGAGCCCGACGCAATTCAGCCCCGGATTCTGGATCAACACATTCATCACCATGATCATCCTGCTCGGGCAATCGGTGCAGGACAGTGCGGCGGGCAAGGACGTGTACACCGCGTTTGCGGTGCGCATGGGCCTGTTCATTCTGGTGACGCTCTATAGTGCGTTGATGATGCACCTGCTCGAAGCGCACAAGCCGAGCCGTCAAGGTGTGATCTGATAGCCGCGCCCTTGCAGGCATCCGGCGTAAGCGCTGGAACTTGCTGCCGCCTCGGTCTTGCCCTGTGCCCGTCGCTCCTGGCGCTGCCGCGAGCCTCCGATGACCGCACCGGCGGCTGCAGTCTCTTTGGCGCGGTTTTGTCGGTAATCCTGCTTGCGGTCATCGTCGACGCGTTCGTAGAGCTCGTCGTGTTGACGGCCGCGCACTTGCGCACCTGCCGCGCCCGCCGCCGCACCGACAGCGGCGCCCTTGAGACGGCCGCCGGCTTGCGGTGTGGAAGTGGTGGAGGTTGAAGCGATGGAGTGGCAGTCGTTGATGTCGATCTGGGTTTGTTGCGAGGTCTGGCCTTTGAGCGGGACGACGGATTCGGCGCTGGCTTGAGTGGCGCACAGGGCGACAGCGATCAATAGCGGGATGGGCGTCAGGCGATTCATGATTACCTCCGGCGGGGCCTGGGGTTGGCTGTGATGCGGGGTAATCAGAGAGTCTAGTTCAAAGTGTTCGGCAAGGAACTCTTGAACACGGCACTCAACGTTGTGGAAGCAGTGGTTCGCACTCGCCGTTATGGATACCATCCCGACACCCTCAATTTCGCTGATCACGGATTCCGATGCGTCGTTTACTGAGCCGACTCGCCGCGCTGATCAAGCCTGAGGCGAAGCCACTTTTTGCCGGATACAGCCTGAAAGTCCTGCAGTCGTACTTTGTGATGCCTTTGTCGGTCGCCAGACTGCCACACCTGCCGATGATGACATCGCTTGAGCAATCCGGAGTATTGGCCTGTTACCTCTCACTTCTGACTGAGCAAAACGACGTCAACCGTTTCCGGCAGTGGGTCGACTCGTCCTTCCAAAAGGTCAGGGAAAGCACGTTCAACGGCCTGCGCATCTTTGAATATGAGGACGCCTTGAGCAAAGAGCGCTTGATATTCTTCACCGCCAACCAAGCGTTCAACGCGGTCACTATTCATTTAGTGACTAACAGCGCGAGATTCCTCGACTGGCTGAACCACGAAAAACTCGCTGTCCCCCCACCGTGGGTTGCCTTCGAGGGTTACAACCCCTCATGGTGGGGCGGCAATATGCAAGGAGCCCAAGGTTTCTACAACGAGCGTTATTTCCTGCCGTTTTTTACTTCTTTGAGTGACGCTGAAAAACAGCGGTATTACGCCCGATTCAATGCCAGCGCCGCGTGGATAGAACAACTGGACTTAGTGTACGGCGACGATTGATTCGCTCAAGCCCCCTCCCGCACCCGCCGCACCTGCACCAACAACGCCGGCGCAAAATGCAGCAGCACCATCCGCGCCAAGTGGTGAGTGAGGATAAACACCACATTCAACCCACCCGCAAACGCGACAATCGCAATCGTCTCGATCGCCCCCGGCATGTACGCCAGCCAGAGCGACAATGGATCGCTGCCCAACCATCGCGCTGCCACTTCAGCACATGCCGCCGCGACGACGATCATCAGCCCGACCGAGACCAGTGCCGTGCGACCATGCAGCCCCAATTCCCTGACGCCCAAGCCTTGAAACCGTGAGCCGATGCGCACGCCGAGAATCAGCGCGGCCAGATTCAAGCTCCAGTCGGGCATGTGAAAACCGTGCAACCACCCTGCTTTTACAAAGACGGCGGTGATGATGATCGCCGTGAGCATGAAGGGCGCCGGCACGCCGATCACCAGCAGCAAGCGACCGAGCACGACGCTCAAGCCGATGACCGAGACAACCGTCAACGCCATGCCGGTGGTCAACGGAGCGCTTTCAACAGCAGCAATCGACCCCGGCCCCGGAATCAAAAAACTCACCAGCACCGTGATCAGCAGTAACCGCATCAGGTGCACGATGATGACTTTGCTCGACGCCTTCTCCGACTCCAGCAAATCGAACACCGCCGCCAGTGCCCCCGGATACACTGCGAGCAGCGTATCCGTGCGATTCCACCCTGCGCCCCGCGTCAGCCACCAACCGGCCAGCGCGATCTGCACCGTCAAGCACAGCAGCAACACACCAAGGCTCGGCAACATGGTCGCCGCCGTCGCACTGTCCCACGCCTCGAACATCAGCCCGGTGGCGATGCCCAGGGTGACCTGGATATAACCCAGCCCATAAGGCGTCGCAGGTGCGAAACCCGATTTTGTCACGAGCAGTGCCGTGACAAGGATCGAACCCAACAGCAAGCCATGCGGCACACCGAGGGATTGCAGCACCGCGCCAAAACCGGCGGCGATCAACAGACACAGAATGGATTTCATGGTCGCCTTCCTGGCTATTCAAATGAGTCAGGCGCGCAGCCGTCCAATCGCCCGCCGGTATTTTTCGATCCGCTCCAGATCCTCCCAGCTCGGCGAGGCGATCCGTGACAGGTCGCTGTTCTCTTCCAGGTCCGCCAGTTTCACCACCCGGCCGATCGGGTTCTGCGCCGCGCGCTCGACGAAATCCTCGTAGGACTCGCCTGGCACTTTGGTCACCGATGCAATCGCCGTCAGCACCTCTTCGCTGAAGCCTTCCTTGCGCAAGTCATCAAGGCTGATGCCGCAATCCTCGACCACATCGTGCAGTACGGCGACGATGCGTTCCTCCAGCGTGGTCATGCGCAACATGACTTTCAGCGGATGCAAAATGTACGGCGCACCGCCCTTGTCCACCTGCCCGGCGTGCGCGGTGGCAGCGAGGGCAATGGCGCGTTCGAGTGTTTGAGTCATAGGGGTTTCCTCGGGTTAAACGCCATACCGGCCGCCAACGTGGATATTGCGTTTGAGCCAAGCGCCCATGGCCTTCAAGCGACCGACTGGCTTCGCTGGCTCGGCGTGACGCTTGAGAATCATCGACACCAATGTCACTTGATCCGCACCAGGATGCGCGTCAATCAACTCAGCGCCCCAGGCACAATCAGACTTCTTCAAGTGCTCACGCCACTCACCGGGCCAGGCTTCCAGCTCATCCAGCGCCAACCAGCGCGCACCGCCCTGCCCACCATGCCCCCCGGCCGTCGATTGTTCGAAACAGAAAGGCGTGGCCGCTCGGGACAGGTCGATGTTGAAAATGTAGACGTCGTGGGTTGGGTGCTGCGACGTGGGGGCGTTGTTGCGGCTGCCGATTTCAATCATGGGCAATATTCCAATCCTTGGGCGCTAGATGTGTCCGATTGTTTCGCAGTCTACGCGAACAGCGCAAATCAAAAACCTGATGGAACCTCCTTCCCCTGCGCTATCTCGAAACCATAAGCGCCAATTCATTGATCAAAACCGGCGCCATTGAAGAGGAAACCCCGATGAACATTCGATTCCTGCTTCTGCTCGCCACCTTTTGCGTCATCCCCACCTGCGTCATGGCCGAAGGCTGCGACGTCGAAACCCGCTCCTCCAGCACCTCCGTGCCTACCGTTTCCGGCCACAGCTGCTACGAATACGAGGGCATGCCGGTCAATTCCATCGACTGGTCATGCAGCAACGAAAGCAAGGACATGGTCAACGCCGTCAAGAAAAAGGTCCAGCAGTGCGATGAGCACTATCAAGCCACGTGCATCGCCACCCTCACCCAGGAATCCCTGGCCAACCCGCACTCCACCAGCAAGGACAAAAACGCCAAAGCGTTGAACATTCCCGAGGGCGCGCAGGTGACCACGTATTACTACGGCGCGGAGAATCTGGGGCAGGCGAAGATTGATTGTGAAAGTGGCGGTGGGCATTGGAAGGCGAAGTGACGGTTGATTAGCGCACATAAAAAGGGACACCGCTGGGTGTCCCTTTTTCGTGCATCAACACATCCATTGTGGCGAGGGAGCTTGCTCCCGCTGGGCTGCGAAGCAGCCCCTGTACCAACATGCAAAGCCATGATTTGAGATTCGACCGAATTTGAAGTCTGAAAAACGCGTAGGAAAACACCCCTTGTGGCGAGGGGATTCATCCCCGATGGGCTGCGAAGCAGCCCCAAACCGGCGAACTGAATTCTCCTGACACAACGTGGGCGCCGGATTACGACGACTGCGTCGCCGATCGGGGATAAATCCCCTCGCCACAGGGCCGGTTTTGCGTCCTACAGTTCGGTTGTGGATGCGGGAATTGCTGCCTAGAGTGGGGCTGTCGCTGACCGCAGTTGGCGATGGGTTTCGCAGCCCTAAGGAGAAATTGGATAACACCGTCTAACGACAATTCTGGCAAAATTCGCCGGCATTACGTTTTATGGCGGCTGTGTGCGGGAGACTTTCGAGTCTGCCGAGTCTGGTTTCTCCTCGGTCTGCGAACCTGCTCACAGCCGCCACCCATTATGTTTCGCAGCAGAACGGTGGCTCATTTTTTATTGAGAGACCATTCCTAATGACGATCAAAAAACCGCTCCACCACTACGCCCACATGTCCCACCCAGCCACCGACAACCCCGTCCTCCTGATCAACGCCGACGCCCCACTACGCGACCTCCACGCATGCCTGGCCGAACGCCTAAACGCCGTCCTCAAATACCTCGACCTCATCGCCTGCACCAGCCTCCCCGACTACGCCGAACATGACATCAACACCGTCACCAATATCGCCAGGATCATGGTGCAGGACGTGAGTGATGTGTTTCGGGTAATCGAACAGCGAGGTTTCGACGCGCCAGCCTGATAACCAACACATTGCCAAAGTGCCAACTTCATAAACGCCCGGTCATCCCACCAGCGATAACGTCGTTGGCACTTGGGAATAATCACCTCCTGACTTCCGCGCCCCTTGTAAGACGCGTCTGAATATCATCAACAGCGGACCGACGCCTCACTGTTCCGGCTTTAGTTGACGGTTACTCTTCAAACAAGAGTATTCCGTTCAATAAAGCAGAGCATCCATGGCCAACCACAGTTACATGAGCATTACCGGAAATCTACAAGGACTGATCTCCGCCGGCTGTTCCGACACTAATTCCATCGGCAACAAGTGCCAAGTGGGTCACCTTGACGAAATAATGGTATTGGCCTACTCGCACAACATGATCACCGGCAATAACGGCGGCGTTACCGCTGACCGTGGCAAACACCTGCCGATCATGATCACCAAAAACATCGACAAATCCTCACCACTACTGGCCGCCGCACTTCATGAGCGTGAAGTGCTGGACTGCACAATCTTCTTCTACCGAACCTCCCCCGCTGGCACACAGGACAAGTACTTCAAAATCCACATAACCGGCGCAAAAATCGCACACATCAACCTTCAGGTTCCCCACGCCATTCACCTGAACGACGCCCAGCCGCAAGAGTTGGTGTCGTTTACTTATCGCGAAATCAGCTGGACACATATCCAGGCAGGCACGTGCGGTTTCAGCACTTGGGGAAATGACGGTGAATGAGGATTCGTGTGACATCAACGACGTTACCCGAGCTGCTTCCGATCTGGTCGCATTCGGGTGCCACATCGGCGCGACTCAGTTGTACGATAGCTTCAGCCAGCTCAAATTTGGCGAGATTGTCTCGTCTTATGCGAACGAGATTATTCGGGCGGTAGATGAAGGTGTTATTAGTGCCAAGCAGGGGTTGCAAGAGCTTAGGGAGGAACACGCTGAGTTATTGAACAAAGTATCTTTTTATGCTCAAAACGGTGTAGGTGTTGCAGCGGGGATGATGCAATTGCACATAGGTGCCATACAATTCTCCAGCAAAAGCCCACAAGGTATATTTGCAGGAGCACTCTATTCGGCGCACGGCATCAACAACATTCATGAATGGGGTAGTAAATATCTACAACGGCCCTGATGCTCAAAGCACAGTGGGTCCGATTCGTAAATTCTATCAATTAGTGACAAACGATACTCATATAGGAAACACTGCTTACTACAGCGTAGATCTAATTCTTTCGGGGTTTGGCATGCTGCAGCACGTGCGGAAACCAGGTTCAATAGAGCTATTCCATCATGACCCAATTAATTACGAGCGCGCTTACAACCAAACGGGGAATCTGGCTTTGGTATTTGAACTACTGATCGACAGCATAACAGTCAAAAACATAAGCGAAGAGATAGACTTTCGACAAAACAAATAAATCACCATTTTATCTTGAACTCCTCACTAGACATCATGTAAGCATAAACAGAAGCAAAGATCAAAAAACCTAACAACCTAAAAACAACTTCAGACAGACTCACCAGATCCTTAATTGTGTAATAAAAAACCTCCTCAACAAACAAGGCACAATTAAAGAGAATATACTGCCTCACCCATACAGGATACCGATCACTTCGGACATTTCGCCCTCGCAACTCAGCCAGCTGATCAGGAAAGCAGTAGCGAAAATTAACATACAGAAGCAATACGAAAATCAGACCACTTACAATTTCTTTTACATCCTTCAACACTAAAAACATCCCACTGAAAAAATTCACTTGCACTAACGCGCCAATACCACTCAAAGCAAAAGTCAATAAAAATAAAAATATTGTTTGAGTTATAAATCTTAACGTCACGACTTCACACGCCTCAAGAACGTTATATGACACCCTTTTATCATTGAGAGTGAAACAAGACATTTTTCCCGAATACTCATAATTCCACCACCACCTTCGCCCTAAAAAATCGCGCGTAGCAATGTAAACATGCCAGAAATCCCCTAACGTCATTAACCCTGCATCATCACGCACTCATTCAGAGCCTTCCTACAAATGAAAACCATCAAACCTACAAACCTTTCCTCGAATCAAAAAAAATCCGACGCCCTTCAACAAGGCGTCGGATTTACTTACAGCGTATGTTTTTTACCTAAAGCATCAATCAGAAGTTAGCCGGCGTATTCGCACTAATAATCTCAGCCTCATCCGCCCCGATATTCCTAAACTTATGCGGCAACGTCGTCGGAAAGTAATACCCATCCCCCGCATTCAAAACACTCACCGAGCCATCCACGGTCAACTCAACAGTCCCCCGCGTAACAAGCCCACACTCCTCGCCTTCCGCATGCACAATCGGCTCTTCCCCGGAGCTAGCGCCCGGTGCGTATTGCTCGCGCAGCAAGCGCATCTGGCGGCTTGGGACGGAGGCGCCGATCAGCAGCAGGCGCAGGCCGTGGCGGCCGAGGTCGGGTTGTTCGTTGGCGCGGAACACGTATTGGTGTTCGCGTGGCGGTTGGTCGAAGGTGAAGAAGTCGGCCAGGGACATCGGGATGCCTTCGAGCAGTTTTTTCAGTGAACTGACGGAGGGACTGACGCGATTCTGTTCGATCAGGGAGATGGTGGCATTGGTCACGCCGCTACGCCGGGCCAGCTCGCGCTGGGAGAGTTTGTAGCTTTCGCGTACTAGTTTGAGTCGAGAACCCGTATCCATGACTGCCTTATGTGAGAACGACTTAAGGGCGATGGGGGTGGGTGGCGGGTGACGCGCCGAGGGCGCGGATCACGTTGCTCCCGTGTCCCGGAACCGTGAAAGGCGGCTATTAAATCACGTTTGTCGGTGTTGCTCAGCAGGTTCGATGGACGGTGGGGTAAAAGAGCCTGCTGGTGCTAATTGCGAAGTAAATGCAAAACCTGTGGGAGCTGGCTCGCCAGCGATTGGTGGCACATTCAACATCCCTTTTGCTGAAAGACCGCTATCGCTGGCAAGCCAGCTCCCACAGGTTTTGTGGTGTGTCAGCGGGAGTGAGGGTGGCTGCACTGGCAGGTCAAAAACCGGCGGGGCCTTGGGGGCCGCCGCCGGGGAGGTAACTTAGATGCCGAAACGGTCGCGCAACGAGTAGTAGACGGCGCCGAGGGCGGTCAGTGGTGCCGAGAAAGTGCGGCCGCCGAGCATGGGCATGTGCGGCAGCGATGCGAAGGCGTCGAAGCGTTCGGCGTCGCCGCGGATCATTTCCGAGATCAGTTTGCCGGCCAGGTGCGAGCAGGTGACGCCGTGACCGCTGTAGCCCTGCATGTAGTAGGCATTTTTCTCGATGCGGCCGAATTGCGGCATGCGCGACATGGTCAGCAGGAAGTTGCCGGTCCAGCGGTAGTCGATTTTCACATCCTTGAGCTGCGGGAAGGTTTTGAGGATCTTCGGCCGGATCAGGGTTTCGATGTCGTCCGGTTCACGCGCGCCGTAAACCACACCGCCGCCGTACAGCAGACGGTTGTCGGCCGTCAGGCGGTAGTAATCCAGCAGGTAATTGCAGTCTTCGACACAGTAGTTGTTGGTGATCAGGCTGCGCGCCTGTTTCTCGGTCAACGGCTCGGTGACGACGATCTGCGAGCCGCATGGCATGCTTTTCGCGGTCACGCGGTTGTCGAGGCCTTGCGGCAGGTAGGCGTTGCCGGCGATCAGCAGGTACTTGGCGCGCACCTGGCCTTTGGCGGTACGCACGACATTCGGTTCGCCGTATTTGATTTCGACGGCAGCCGATTGCTCGTAGATTTTGCCGCCCAGACGCACGATGGCTGCGGCTTCACCGAGGGCCAGGTTCAGCGGATGCACGTGACCGCCCTGCATGTCGAGCAGGCCACCGACGTAGGCGTCGGAGCCGACTTCGCGACGAATGTCCGCGGCGTCGAGCATCTTCAGATTGCGGTTGCCGTAGCGTTCCCAATTGCGCTTCTGCTCGGCCAGACCGTTGAGTTGTTTCTTGTTCATCGCTGCGAAAATGCCGCCCGGGCGGTAGTCGCATTTGATGTCATATTCCTTGATCCGCGACCGGATGATGTCGG
>NZ_QAIU01000137.1:746-1753 GCF_003061205.1 Pseudomonas sp. HMWF006 | reverse complement strand
TTGACCAGTTGCCCGCCGTTGCGGCCACTGGCGCCATAGCCGACTTTCGCCGCTTCGAGCACGGTCACTTTATAGCCCGCTTCACTCAGGAACAGCGCCGAGGACAGGCCGGTGTAGCCGGCGCCGATAATGCAGACATCGCACTCGACCGACTCTTCAAGGGTCGGGAAGTCGATGACTTCGTTGCGGGTGGCGGCGTAGTAGCTGTTGACGTGTTGTTGCTTCATTTTATTGTTCTCCGAGGGTCGCCCATTGAAGGCGACCACCGCTGTAGAAAATCAGAGCTTGATCCAGGTCGCTTTCAGCTCGGTGTACTTGTCGAACGCGTGCAGCGATTTGTCGCGACCGTTGCCCGACTGTTTGAAACCACCGAACGGCGCAGTCATGTCGCCGCCGTCGTACTGGTTGACCCACACGCTGCCGGCCCGCAGGCCACGGGCGAAGGTGTGCGCCTTGCTCAGGTTGCTGGTCCAGACGCCGGCGGCGAGGCCGAAGATGCTGTCGTTGGCGATCTGCAGCGCTTCTTCAACGGTGTCGAAGGTGATCAGCGACAGCACCGGGCCGAAGATTTCTTCGCGGGCGATGGTCATCGCGTTGGTCACGCCGTCGAAGATCGCCGGTTGCACATAGAGGCCGCCGGTTTCTTCGAGGGTGCGCTGGCCGCCGGCAATCAGCTCGGCGCCCTGCTCGCGACCGATGCTGATGTAGCGCAGCACGTTGTCCAGTTGACGCTGATCGACCACGGCGCCGACGGTGGTTGCCGGGTCGAGGGCGTGACCGGGTTTCCATGCTTGCAGCGCTTCCACCAGCAGCGGAATGAATTGCTCGCGAATCGAACGCTCGACCAGCAGACGCGAACCGGCGGTGCACACTTCGCCCTGGTTGAACGCAATGGCGCCGGCCGCTGCCTGGGCTGCCGCACGCAAGTCCGGGGCGTCGGCAAACACCACGTTCGGGCTCTTGCCACCGGCTTCGAGCCAGACGCGTTTCATGTTGCTTTGCCCGGC
>NZ_QAIU01000137.1:0-736 GCF_003061205.1 Pseudomonas sp. HMWF006 | reverse complement strand
GTCGACGTCCATGTGCAGCGCCAGCGCCTTGCCGACGGTGTGACCGAAGCCCGGCAGGACGTTGAACACGCCTTTCGGAATGCCGGCATCCAGCGCGAGTTGCGCGATGCGGATCGCGGTCAGCGGCGATTTTTCCGAAGGCTTGAGGATGAACGAGTTACCGGCGGCCAGGGCCGGGGCGAATTTCCAGCTGGCCATGATCAGCGGGAAGTTCCACGGCACGATCGCGGCAACTACGCCGGACGGCTCGCGGGTCACCAGACCGAGCTGGTCGTGCGGCGTGGCAGCGACTTCGTCGTAGATCTTGTCGATGGCCTCGGCGCTCCAGCGGATCGCGTTGGCGGTCGCGGGGATGTCGATGCTCATCGAGTCGCTGATCGGTTTGCCCATGTCGAGGGTTTCCAGCAGCGCCAGTTCTTCCTGGTGTTGCAGGATCAGATCGGCGAAGCGAATCAGGATACGCTTGCGTTCGGCCGGAGCCTTGTTGGCCCACACGCCGGAGTTGAACGATTGACGTGCGACTTCGACGGCGAGGTTGGCGTCGGCTTCGTCGGTGCTGGCCACGGAGGCGAGGAAACGGCCGTCGACGGGGCTCAGGCATTCGAAGGTGGCGCCGCTGATTGCCGGGCGGTATTCACCGTTGATGAAGGCGCGGGATTCGATGGTCAGGGACTGGAAGCGCTGTTCCCAGTCGTTGCGGGTTGTGGTCATTGTTGTGGCTCGACAAGGGGGGGAT
>NZ_QAIU01000136.1:0-1062 GCF_003061205.1 Pseudomonas sp. HMWF006 | reverse complement strand
CAAAGGAGTGACAACATGAAAGACGCCATTCGCTTGGGCGACTCCACCACCCACGGTGGCAAGGTGCTCGAAGCCTTTTCTCAGACCGACCTTAACGGCAAGCCGATTGCCGGTGTCGGTCACAAGGTCAGTTGCCCGTTGTGCAAGGGGATTTTCCCGATTGCCGAGGGCAGCAGCACCTACACCGTCGATGGCACGCCCATCGCCCTCGACGGCATGAAAACCGCCTGCGGTGCTGCGCTGATTGCAAGCGGCCCGAAAGGCGCAGTGATCAGTTGATTACCTGATCTCATTTTTGGACCCATTGCCTCGGTATGCGACTGACCGTCTCATTCCGAGTTGGCGATGTGCCTCTCCTACTTAACGAAAACTATCGTTCATGCCCACGGTGTTAGCGTTCAAAAGACCGAGCGGCGGAGCAGGGCGTTTTTTGCTGCCTATTACGCAAAGTTGGCCATCCCCATCCCGCTGAAGAACATCTTCGGTGTGCATTTCAACCTATTTAAATATTCGTTCCCGTTCTTGGAGAAGCTGCCGGTTCAGTTCCTCGAATTCATTTTCGTATAGCCTGAGCTGCTTCCGGCAGCTTTCGAGGGGCGTCGGGCAGCCAAGCCAGTATTAAGTGTTTTCGATGTCGGAAGAGTCCACGGGAGCGTCTTGCTGCGTGCTGTATTTATATACGGTTATCAGGGCGCGGCGGAGTGGCGAGGGTGGGGCGACAAGCTTTAGCGAACGGCAGCTTTCGGCCGAGGCTGTGTAAAAACGTTTTTCAGCGCGACAGGTACTCAAGCCCGGACTGAGAATCGCGCTTCTACGTAAAATCCGCACCTGCTGATGTGCCGATAAATTTCAGATTCGACGTAAACGCGCACACTCCAATTTTGGCGAAGCGTTTTTACACACTCTGGGCCGGAAGTGGACATTCACGGATGCCTGACTTTGGCTGATGCTGGCCGTTCCTAGAGAGTTTTTTTCCTGAATTCGGACGCCGCGACAACATGAATATTGTTCCGTAATTTTTTGACCTGCTACGAATTTATTGGCTCTCAAGGGTGGTTGAAA
>NZ_QAIU01000015.1:0-18644 GCF_003061205.1 Pseudomonas sp. HMWF006 | reverse complement strand
GGATAAATCTCGCCGCTTTTACGACGGTTCCAGATCTCGCCACTCCACTCGCCTTTGGCCTCCAGCGTGGCGAACATCGCCTGATAGAAGCCCGGCGGATGATGACCGGACTTGAACAGACTGGGCTGCTGACCGATGACTTCTTCGCGCTGATATCCGGTGATCTCGATGAACGCCCGGTTGACGTGCACGATCAGGCCCTGGCGATCAGTGACCAACACGCCTTCGCGCGTGCAGTCGAATACGGCCGCCGCCTGCCGCAGGCGCTCGCGATCGGCATGGCGTTCACGCAAACGCGCACCGATACCGAGAAACTCGCACAAACGCGCCCTCGCCAGAAAAATCAGCCCGGCACTGACTGCCGCAAAGACGTAACCGTTGATCAGTTGCCAATGGGCAAGATCGACGGCGTTATCGAAGAAACTGTTTAATAAATGATCAGTGCCCAGCAGCCAGAGGACGGCAAGCACGAGATAGAGCAGCGCTGCACGCAAAGCATCGCGATAAATGGCAGGCATTCGGCTATCCATGTCCCTACAAAAAAGGTTGGAATTATAGGTCAAGAAACATCCAGCGACTCTTATCTAAAAGGGCGACTGGTTTTATCTGTGTGCTTGGTGATAATGCAACGGCTGTTTTTATCTTTATCGAGGGCCCTATAGCCTATGTGGTACGAAGGTTTTCTTGGCTTGTCGGCCTGGTCACTGGTCGCAGTCACCCTGCTGATGACCCACGTGACGATTGTTGCCGTCACGGTCTATCTGCACCGATATTCGGCCCATCGCTCGCTTGAGCTGCATGCCGGCCTGAAACACTTTTTCCGCTTCTGGCTGTGGCTGACCACGGCACAGAACACCCGCGAGTGGACAGCCATCCACCGTAAACACCACGCCAAATGCGAAACCGAAGACGACCCGCACAGTCCGGTCGTCAAGGGGCTGTCCACCGTACTGCGCAAAGGCGCCGAACTGTATCGCGCCGAAGCCGAGAATCCGGAGACCCTGCGCATCTACGGCAAGAACTGCCCCGAAGACTGGATCGAACGCAACCTCTACAGCCGCTACCCGCTGTTGGGCGTGGCGATCATGGGCGTCATCGACCTGCTGCTGTTCGGCACCATCGGCATCACCATCTGGGCGATCCAGATGATGTGGATCCCGGTATGGGCCGCCGGTGTGGTCAATGGCCTGGGCCATGCCATCGGCTACCGCAACTTCGAATGCCGTGACGCGGCGACCAATCTGGTGCCGTGGGGCATCCTGATCGGCGGCGAAGAGCTGCACAATAACCATCACACCTACCCTAACTCGGCCAAGCTGTCGGTGAAGAAGTGGGAGTTCGACCTCGGCTGGGCGTGGATCAAGGTCTTCTGCTTCCTGCGTCTGGCCAAGGTCCAGCGTGTGGCACCGATCGCCCACCGTGTCGAAGGCAAGGGCAATCTGGACATGGACACCGCCATGGCGATCCTCAACAACCGCTTCCAGATCATGGCCCAGTACCGCAAGTTGGTGATCGGTCCGCTGGTCAAGCAGGAGCTGGCCAAGGTCGATCATTCGGTACGCCACCAGTTCCACCGCGCCAAACGCTTGCTGTCGCGGGAAACCAGTCTGCTGGAAGAGCGTCATCACTTGCGCATCCAGAACATGCTCGAGCACAGCCAGGCGCTGAAGGTAATTTACGAAAAACGTCTGGCCCTGCAGCAGATCTGGGTCAAGACCAGCGCAAATGGCCACGACATGCTCGCTGCCATCAAGGACTGGATTCACGAGGCCGAGGCCAGCGGCATTCAGTCCCTGCGCGAATTTGCCGACCAGTTGAAAACCTACTCGTTGCGCCCTGCAGCGGTCTGATTTTGGTGAATGATCCCCTGTGGCGAGGGGATTCATCTCCGATCGGTAGCGAAACGAGCGAAAACCTGACGACGCGTTCTCATTGATGAAACGCGTCGCCACGACCGCCCGGCGGGAGCAACCTCCCTCGCCACAAATGCGCGGAACTTAGCACCAAAAGCCCTATCTCAAAGACACTTCGCCACCCCGGCGGGCTGTACTGTGGCCGCTGTCGAAATGCGGCACGCCCTTTGAGATCTGTGCCGATGGTCAACAACAACCAAAAAGACTCATCCTTCCCGCAATGGCCCGAGGCCGCGCAAACCCTGATGGCGTTGATGCACGCCCAAGGCGAAGTCGCCCGGCTGAGCGAGCGCGAACAGCTGTTCAGCTCGCTGCTGGTAAGCGTCAACGCCGTACTCTGGGCCTTCAACTGGGAAACCCGACAGGTGCTGTACGTCAGTCCCGCCTATGAACGGATTTTCGGCCGCTCGGCCGGTTTGCTGCTGGCCGACTACAACCAGTGGCGCGACAGCATCTATCCCGACGATCTGGAATACGCCGAACGCAGCCTCGCCGAAGTCCTGCACAAAGGCGCCGTGGAAGATCGCGAGTACCGGATCATCGCGGCCGACGGCTCGGTGCGCTGGCTCAGCGACAAATGCTTTATCAACCGTCAGGACGAACCCGGGCAACCGGTGATCATCGTCGGCATCGCCGAGGACATCACCGACAAGAAGCAGATGGAAACCGAGCTGCAACGCCTGGCCACCACCGACGTGCTGACCCAAAGCAGCAACCGCCGCCATTTCTTCGAATGCGCCAACCGCGAATTCAGCGCGGCACGCCTGCAAGGCTCGCAGATGGGGTTTCTGTTGCTGGATATAGATGACTTCAAAGTGATCAACGATACCTACGGCCACCCTGAAGGCGACAACGTATTGCAACGCATTGCCGAGTGCGGGCGAGGGTCGTTACGTCGAGGCGATCTGTTCGGACGGATTGGTGGAGAAGAGTTTGCGGCAGTATTTCCGGGCTGTGCGCCGGACATGGCCATGCAAGTGGCCCAGCGCCTGCAACAGGAAATTCAGCGTTTGAGCTTCAGCCATGACGGTCAGAGCTTCGGCATCACCGTCAGTCAGGGCCTGACCAGTCTCATGGAGAACGACGACAGCCTCGACAGCCTCTTCGCCCGGGCGGATGCGGCTATGTACGAAGCCAAGCGCCAGGGCAAGAACCGCATCATCTCTGCATAGCCGCTGTTTGAATTCACCAAAAAACCTGTGGGAGCGGGCTGGCCAGCGCATCCAGCAAAGATGTTGTCTGCGCCGACGCCATCGCCGGCCAGCCCGCGCTCACAGTGATTGGCAGTAAGCCAGGTTATTTACGCATCCGCATCAACTCCGGCAGCCCGATCTTCAGCAACCGCGCCGTACGACTCTTGGCCAGTTCCTCGACGCCCTCATGCTCGGTCAGGCGGGCCATCTGCGCGGCCATGTTCATCACCAGCGCCTCACGGGAGTAAACCCCGCCACCGAGCTGGTAGGCCGACGCAATCAACTCACGCAGCTCCAGCGGCAAGCGCCAGCGGGTGCGCAACGCCGAACCGTAAGCCGCGCCAAACGCCTCGAGCGCGTCGCCCACCTCCGTCCACTCATCCAGTTCGCCGCCGGCCTGCTTCCACTCCTGCAAACAACGCAACAACGCCAGATCGCCGAGGCGATGCAACATGCCTGCGCAATAGCAGCGCTCCTGATCCAGGTCGAGCAGGCGCGCCAGCGTGCGAGCGTATTCAGCCGTGTGCAGCGACAGGCCCCAATAACGCTCGGCGTAATCGGCCAGACACGGATCACTGAGTCTGGCGCTGCGCTTGAGCGCCAGTCCGAGAATCAGGTTCATGCTCTGCCCGGTACCCAGCCGATGCAGCGCTTGCGCCAGGGTCTGCACGGGCGCGCCATAGTGCTGCGCCGCGCTGTTGGCCGCCGCAATCAACACCGCGGTGATCTGCGGATCGGTTTTGATCTCTTCTTCCAGCAACTTCAGATCGAGGCCGTTCGGGTTCAGGCTGCGTTTGACTGCCACCTGCACATCCGTCATCAACGGCGCACCATCGGCCTGCTCGCGACGGCGCTCGAGGAACACCGACAGGGTCATGCCCGGCGCCAGGACGGGCACTTCACAGAACACTTCTTCCCCGGCATTGAGCAGCAAGCCCTGCAGACGCTCGGTCAGGCTTTCCATGTTCAGGGGTTTGGTCAGGTAGGCCGTGGGGGCCAGCGGTAACGCTTCGCGCACACTGGCGCTGTCGTTGCGGCTGCTCATCAGAATGAACGGCAACGGCGGATTGCGTTTGCGCTGGCGCACGCTGCGCAACACGTTCAAACCGTCGACACCGGGCAACTCCCAATCGACGATCGCCAGGTCGTACGGCACCTCGCTGAGCAATGAAATGGCTTGCTGGCCGTCGGCACACAGGTCCAGCCGTGCATCACAACGGACGTTGAGCAGCACTTGTTTAAGCAGGTCCCGGGACCACGGATCGGCCTCGGCAATCAGCACTCGGGGTACGGCGGGTAAATCAACGGCAGTCATGCGCGCTCTCCCTTGCAATGCCTGAACCTTAGCCAATGCTGGCCATTCGATACAGTGCAAAAGCGATAGATCTGTTTCAGGGGCGTAAAAAAACCCGCCGAAGCGGGTTTTTTGTCGAGCTGATCACACAGTGCCGGGGCTTACAGCTCCGAGAAGCACTCTTCGATGATCGCCAGACCTTTGTCCAGTTGCTCGTCCGGCGAAGTCAGCGGTACCAGGACGCGCAGAACGTTGCCGTAGGTGCCGCAGGACAGCAGGATCAGGCCCTTGTCACGCGCCTTGGCCACGACAGCCGCAACAGCAGTCGGGTTTGGCTTGTGGCTGTCGCCGTTTTCGAACAGCTCGACCGCGATCATCGCGCCCAGGGCACGCACTTCGCCGATCACCGGGTATTTGGCCTGGATGGCCTTCAGGCCGGTAACCAGACGTTCGCCGACTGCCTTGCAGCGGTCCAGCAGGTGCTCTTCTTCGAACACTTCCATCACGGCCAGGGCCGCGGCGCAAGCAATCGGGCTACCGGCGTAGGTGCCGCCCAGGCCGCCTGGGGCGATGGCGTCCATGTATTCGGCCTTGCCGCAGACACCGGCCAGCGGGAAACCGCCGGCGATGGATTTGGCGAAAGTGGTCAGGTCGGCCGCAACGCCCATCTGTTCCATGGCGAAGAAAGTGCCGGTACGGCCAGCGCCCGTCTGTACTTCGTCAGCGATCAGCAGGATGCCGTGCTGGTCGCACAGCGCGCGCAGACGCTTCATGAATTCTTTCGGCGCGACGTAGAAACCACCTTCGCCCTGCACAGGCTCGATGATGATCGCAGCGATGTCTTTCGGCTCGGCGTCGTTCTTGAAGATGCGCTCGATGGAAGCGATCGAGTCGTCGATGCTCACGCCATGCAGTTCGTTCGGGTACAGCGCGCGGAAGATGCCGCCTGGCATCAGGCCCATGCCGGCCGAGTAAGGCACGACTTTACCGGTCAGGCCCAGGGTCATCATGGTGCGACCGTGGTAGGCGCCAGTGAAGGCGATCACGCCGGCACGGCCAGTGGCGGCGCGGGCGATTTTCACGGCGTTTTCCACCGCTTCGGAACCGGTGGTCACCAGCAGGGTTTTCTTGGCGAAATCACCTGGCACCTTGGCGTTGATCTTTTCGCACAGCTCAACGTACGGCTCGTAGGCCAGTACCTGGAAGCAGGTGTGAGTCAGCTTGTTCAGTTGTTCGGTCACCGCAGCGATGATTTTCGGGTGCACGTGGCCAGTGTTCAGTACAGCGATACCGCCGGCGAAGTCGATGAACTCACGACCTTCAACGTCAGTCACGGTCGCGTTCTTCGCCGACTCAGCGAAGATCGGGTGAATCTGGCCAACACCACGTGGAACAGCTGCGGTACGGCGGGCCATCAGTTCAGCGTTAGTCTTGCTCATTACAGTCCTCATTCGCCGCTCATCGGGCGGCGTGGTTCAAGGATTAAGCGGGAGAAATCGACGGTGGCAGCATGCGATGATCGACTGCCACGGCGTTCCTGGCCGCAGAGAAAATTCCGGTTTGAAACGACGCAAAGGGACAGCGCTCTCGTGTCCTTTGCGTTTGCAGCGATCCCTTTCTCGGCTTAGATGCCCAGGCAGAGGTATTTGATTTCCAGGTAATCTTCGATGCCGTACTTGGAGCCTTCACGGCCCAGGCCCGAGGCCTTGATGCCGCCGAATGGCGCGACTTCGTTGGAGATCAGCCCGGTGTTGACGCCGACCATGCCGTATTCCAGCGCTTCAGCCACACGGAACACACGGCCCAGGTCGCGAGCGTAAAAGTAGGAAGCCAGACCGAACTCGGTGTCGTTGGACATCGCGATCACTTCGGCTTCGTCTTTGAAGCGGAACAGCGGCGCCAACGGGCCGAAGGTTTCTTCCTTGGCCACGGCAGCGTCTTTCGGCACGTTGGTCAGGATGGTCGGCTCGAAGAAGTTGCCTTGCATCGGCTTGCCACCGGCCAGCACCGTGGCGCCTTTGGCTACGGCGTCAGCAATGTGCTCTTGCACCTTGGCCACGGCTTTTTCGTCGATCAGCGGGCCAGTGGTGGTGCCGTCTTCCAGACCGTTGCCGATCTTCAGCTTGGCGACTGCGACTTTCAGCTTCTCGGCGAACGCGTCATACACCGAATCCTGAATGTACAGACGGTTGGCGCAGACGCAGGTCTGGCCGTTGTTGCGGTATTTGGAAATGATCGCGCCTTCGACGGCCTTATCCAGGTCCGCGTCGTCGAACACGATGAACGGCGCGTTACCACCCAGTTCCAGCGAGACTTTCTTGATGTCCTTGGCGCATTCCGACATCAGCTGACGACCGATTTCAGTCGAGCCGGTGAAGGACAGTTTGCGCACGATCGGGTTGCTGGTCAGCTCGCTGCCGATATCGCCGGCGCTGCCGGAGACCACGCTGAACACGCCTTTTGGAATGCCGGCACGCTGGGCCAGTTCAGCCAGAGCGAACGCGGAGAACGGGGTTTGCGACGCCGGCTTGAGCACCATGGTGCAACCGGCGGCCAGTGCCGGGCCGGCCTTACGGGTGATCATCGCGGCCGGGAAGTTCCACGGGGTGATGGCGGCGGTGACGCCGATCGGTTGCTTGATCACGATCAGGCGCTTGTCCGGCTGGTGGCCCGGAATCACGTCACCATAGATGCGCTTGGCCTCTTCGGCGAACCACTCGATGAACGAAGCGGCGTAAACGATTTCGCCCTTGGCTTCGGCCAGCGGCTTGCCTTGCTCGAGGGTCATCAGGCGCGCGAGGTCGTCCTGGTTCTCGATCATCAGTTCGAACCAGCGACGCAGCTTGCCTGCGCGCTCCTTGGCGGTCAGTGCACGCCAGGCCGGCAGCGCTTTGTCAGCGGCTTCGATCGCGCGGCGGGTTTCGGCAGCGCCCATTTTCGGCACGGTGCCGAGGATTTCGCCGGTGGCCGGGTTGTTGACCTTGATCGTCTGACCGTTGTCCGCATCGACCCAAGCGCCATCAATGAAGGCTTGCTGGCGGAACAACAGGGTGTCTTTAAGCTGCATGTCGGCTTTCCTTAACAGCACCGCGGCCTGCGCGGAGCAAAATTATGATTGTAGAAAGGCGCCTCGCAAGGCTGCCGTCAGGGAAATCAGAGACCGGGCGTGGCGCATCAACAGTGCTCGATTCGAACCACCTGCGCTGCAACACCCTGTCCAAAGAGCGTTTGAAATCTCAAACGGATCGTAGGATCAAAGGGGTTAAAGGACAATAGGTCGTTCGAAAAAAAGAACAAAAACGCCGCTTTTGTTGGATTTTTCAGATCAACGCGCCAAAACCCCCGCCGCAGCAAAACCATAGAACAGTCCTGCCAAAGCGCCAAGCGAGCCTTTTGCAGGACGTTACAGCTTTAAGGAATGCAGCGATTTCAACGGACACGCGCCCTGACAAAACCCGCAAAATCCCGGCATGGACGCCCCGAGCCGACCTAGGTATGATGTCGCCCGCTGCACCAGTAGCTCAGCTGGATAGAGTACTGCCCTCCGAAGGCAGGGGTCGTGGGTTCGAATCCCGCCTGGTGCGCCATTGATTCAAACGAGAAAGCCCCGGACTGTGATGGTCCGGGGCTTTTTTGTGGGCGCGATACTGACTTACGGCGACGGTCACTCCGTCGTCCAATCAAACTCGTCGTAATCGTCGTCATCCTCTTCTTCCCCAATCTCCTCAAAAACCTCGTCTTCTTCCACGACGTCTTCTTCCGACTGGTTCAGCAGAAACTCCTTGCGAGCTTCGGTAATCGCGCGCCGCATCTCCTCACCCTTCTGTGGGCAGTTGAGGAGTTGGGCGATGCGGTCGATTTTTGGTGCCACGGTGTTCTCCAGCGCTTCAGCTATGGCCCGATAGTGCGCGTTTTTGCGGGTCGATGCCAAATGGCTGAGAGAACACGCGGTCAGTTCTTGCGGATTTGTTCGAGGCGGAGGTCGAGATCCACGTCGGGATAACGTTTGTGCAGGTTGTTGTACAGCGCATCGGCGGCTTGGGATTGACCGGATTCGCGCAGGCGCAGGACTTCGCGCAGCTGCGCGTCCAGACCATTGGCCGGGGCGGTGGTGCGCTTGCTGGTGCTGGCTTCGTCGGCGCTGATCGCTTCGCTTTGCATCGGTGCGGCCATTTCCATCATCGGTGCCGGCGCTGGTGCGGCCATGCCGCCAGCGGGGGCAGACAAGGTTTGCGGGGCTTGCTTGCGAGCAAGAGGCGCAGCGGATTTGGCGGGTGGAGCAAAGTCGAATGATGGCTGCGGGTCGGGCGCACGCTGGACCAGGGACAGCATCAAAGCCACGCCAACGAGGCTGGCGAACGCGACTTGCCAGCGCGGCTTGCGGCAGGCGTCGAGCCAGCGTTGCCACAGGCTTGTTTTCGGTACCGGGGCGTTGTGGCGGGCAGCCGCGAGAATCGACGAATCGAGGTGCGCCGGTGGTTCGGCGTCGTGTTGCTCGCGATAGTGCTTGAGCAGTTGCTCTTCGGGTGTCTGGCGGGCGTCAGTCATGTCAGTACCTCCTCGGCCAGCAGCCGACGCAGTTTTTGCTGGGCGTAGCGCAAGCGGCTTTTAACGGTTTCCAGCGGTGTGTCGGTGAGGCTGGCGATTTGTGCCAGGTCGAGGTCGCCGTGGGCACGCAGCAGGAACACTTCGCGCTGGTCGGCGGGCAAGGCTTGCAGGGCGCTTTCCAGGCGCTGGCTGTCGCGGCTGAGGTTCAACAATTGTTCGGGATCGTTGGTCTCGTCGCCAACCGCATGCAGCTGTTCGTCGTAGCTGTCGTGCAGCGGCTGGTGAGCGCCGTGTTTGCGCCAGTGGTCGATCAAGCGATTGCGGGCAATCTGGAACAGCCACGTACGAAAGGTCGCCCGGCCTTGTGGCTGACTGGCGCTGCGGATCAGGCTCAGCCAGGTCTCCTGAAAGACTTCGTCAGCCAGTTCCGGTTTACCGCTCAAGCCGAGCAGAAACCGATACAAACCCTGGCGATGGCGGGCGTACAGGATTTCGAACGCCGCGCCGTCGCCCTCGCGGTAACGCGCCAGCAGCGCGTCATCGCTGCTGGCGCTTGAACTGTCTGGCGCAGCAAACAGCTGACTGATGAAGCCTTTCAGACGACTCACTATTCAATCCGTCGCTCAGTGGCCAGCGTATTCGATGCGGTCGAGGTGCGCAGGCTTTGCGCCAGTTCGACCAGTTGCACAAACTCGCTACGCAGGCCGAAGCGGTCGTCACCACGTGCGCCACGGGCCAGGGCTTCGGTGTCTTTGAGGCTGAAATCGCCGGTGTAGCGGCCGTCCTTGAGTTGCTGGGAAAACGCCGCAACCGCAGCAGCAAATCGCAGGTCTTCACTGGCCGGTGCGACCTGATTGGCAATCGGCCGCTCGATCAGCAGACTTTTCCCACCTTCGGGCGGTTGATAACGCACACGCAGCATCGCCAATTCCCCATTCTTGGAAACCGCTGGCGCCGATTTAGCGTAACGCAACGGCTCGAGCCAGCCCTTCTCACCCGCCGGGACAATTTCATACAGCGCCGTCACGGTGTGTCCTGCGCCGATCTCGCCGGCATCGACCTTGTCATTGCTGAAGTCCTCACGCTTCAACGCGCGGTTTTCGTAGCCGAGCAGGCGATATTCACTGACCTGCGCAGGGTTGAACTCCACCTGCAATTTGACGTTTTGCGCCACCACGGCGAGGGTCGAACTCAACTGATCCACCAACACCTTGCGCGCCTCGCGCAGGTTGTCGATGTAGGCGTAGTTACCGTCACCGGCGTCGGCCAGTTGCTCCATCAAGTGTTCATTGTAGTTATCCACACCAAAACCCAGGGTGGTCAGGGAAATCCCGGTTTTGCGTTTATCCACAGCCATTTGCTTGAGGCTGTCGAAGTCGCTGATGCCGACATTGAAATCGCCATCAGTGGCCAACAGGATGCGATTGATGCCCTTGGGGATAAACGCCTGCTGCGCCATTTGATAGGCCAGTTCGATGCCCGACGCGCCAGCGGTGGAGCCGCCTGCGGTCAACTGCTCGATGGCTGTACGAATTTTCGCTTTCTCGCGTCCGGAAGTCGGCTCCAGCACCACTCTGGATTCGCCGGCATACACCACCAGCGACACCCGGTCCTGCTCGCGCAACTGATCGACCAACAACTTCAGCGTGCTTTTGACCAGCGGCAGGCCTTCGCGGCGATCCATCGAGCCGGACACGTCCACCAGAAACACCAGATTGGCCGGGACCAGTTCCGCCACGGCATGATCGGTGGCCTTGATGCCAATGCGCAGCAAACGCGTGTGCGGGTTCCACGGCGAGGCCGCCAGCTCGGTGGTCACACCGAAAGGCGAGCCATCGCTGGGCAACGCGTAGTCATAAGGGAAGTAATTGACCATTTCCTCCAGTCGCACCGCACCCTCCGGTGGCAGTCGGCCTTGATTGAGCAAGCGGCGGACATTGGCGTACGCACCCGTGTCGACATCAGCGCTGAAGGTTGAAACCGGGGTTTCGGCGACACTGTGGATCGGGTTGTCGGCCAGCGCCTGATACTGCTCGCGCGACTCATCGCGATAGCCCTGTGGATAACTGTCTGCGCCGGGCATCGCGGCGAAACTGGCGATCGGCGCCGGCCGGGCCATACGCTTGGCCATCGCCCCACCCGCCATCGCGGCTTCCTGCTGAACCAGCACTTCAGGCTGTGCCGCCGGTGGTACCGCAGTGGAATCGGGTGTGGACGAAACACCGCAACCGGCGAGCGCCAGCAGCACACCGACCGCAACAGGACGCAAAAGAGAATGAGACATGGGGCTGACCTCGGGATGAAAGTGATCATTCATCCCCTGAGACGGGCAGCCCGTTCAGTTCGGGTTAAACGCCGCAAAAAAATTTTCAGCGGTGATAACGCCGCACCGCACTGCTGTTGCGCAGCACATGGCCTTTGATTTTGTCCATCAGCTCGGCGCGGGTCAGACCGGCCGGCAGTGCATCCGGCGCCAGATCCAGGGCGTAGATCTGGATGATGTAGTGGTGCGCACTGTCGCCCACTGGCGGGCACGGCCCCATGTAATGGGTGTTGCCCTTGCTGTTGGTGCCGCCAACGCCTTCCAGCGCGGATTTGGCACCGACGCCTGCCGCAATCTGGTGCGTGGTGGACTTGATGCCGTAATGAATCCAGTGATCGACGCCCAGGCCTTTCTGGCCATCCGGATCGTGCATCACGATCGCATAGCTCTGGGTACCGGCAGGGCCGGCGTTCCAGCTCAGGGCCGGCGACTGGTTCTTGCCGCCGCAACCGGGCGCATCGCTGGCCGCCGCCGAGGTGAACAGCCGGTTATCGGAAACACCCGGGATGTTCAGGGTAAAGCGCTCCTGGGCCTGCGCCGGAAACTGCACGCAAAGGGTGACGGCGAGGGCCGCCAGCCATGGGTTGAGAGAGGTCAATCGGGTCATTCCGGGAGCACCTTGTGCAGTTGGGCCGTCGTCGGCCTGCAAACTATAGCTGTACCGTTCGTGCCGTGGCAGTAGCAAATGGCTGAACCTCGCACTGATGCGCAAACTCGTAAGAGAAATGCCTGCGAGGAAGCCGAACATGTCCCTGCACCGTGTCGCCCGTATCGCCGATGTCCCTGAAGACCGTGGCCTGCCCGTCGAAATCGGCGACTGCAAGATCGTCCTGCTGCGCGCCAGCGGCCAGCTCCGCGCCTTTCAGGGCGAATGCCCGCATGCCGGGGCGCCGCTGGCTGACGGTGCGTTGTGTCACGGACGCCTGATCTGCCCATGGCACAAGGCCGCTTTTCGCGCCGAGGACGGCGCGCTGTGCGAGCCGCCGGCGCTCGACAGCCTCAAACGTTATCCGCTGGAAGTGCGCGGCGACGAGGTGTGGGTCGATGACCAGCCGCTGGCAGATCCACACACGCCCCCGGCCGATGACCCGCGCCTGTTCGTGGTTGTCGGCGCAGGGGCCGCCGGCACAGCCTGTGCGGCGGCGCTGCGGGAGAAAGGCTTTGGTGGCCGGATCATCCTGATCGACCGCGAACCGGACGCCGGTTACGACCGTACGGTGCTGAGCAAGTTTGTCCTCGCCGGGGAAACGCCGGCAGCAGAAACCCCGGCGTTGCGCGATGAAGTTTTCTATAAAGAGCAGCGCATCGAACGCCTGCACAGCGAAATCACCGCACTGAACGCCCAGGCCAAAACCCTGCAGCTCAACGATGGCCAGACCCTGAACTATGACGCCGCCGTACTGGCCACGGGCGGCGAACCCAACCCGCTGAAGTTACCCGGTGCTGAACTGCCCCACGTGTTCGTCCTGCGCTCAAAAGCCCAGGCCGAACAGATCATGCGCACTGCCAGAGCGGATCAGCGCGTCGTCATCATCGGCGACAGTTTCATCGCTCTCGAATGCGCCTCGGCCTTGCGCCAGCACGGCCTCGACGTCACGGTACTCGCGCGCCACGCCATCCCTTTCGCGGCCCAGTTCGGCGAGGCCGTAGGCCTGGCCATCCGCGCACTGCATGAACAGAACGGGGTGAAATTCATCACCGAGCACACCGCCACCGAGATCATCGGCGATGGCAAGGTCGAAGCCGTATTGCTGGACAATGGCCTGCGTCTTTCGGCAGATCTGGTGCTGGCCGGGGTCGGCGTGCACCCGGCCACGGAGGCGTTCGCGTCATTGCCGAAAGAAAAAGATCAGTCATTGCGTGTTGATGGCGGCATGCGTGTCACCGAAGGGCTGTGGGCCATCGGCGACATCGCCACGTTTCCACTGAACGGCCAGTTGCAACGCATCGAACACTGGCGCCTGGCCCAGCAACACGCACGCATCGCCGCTGCCAATATGCTCGGCGGTGAAGAGCATTACCTCGACGTGCCGTTTTTCTGGACCTGGCATTTCGGCAAGAATTACGACTACCTCGGCCACGCCGAACAGTGGGATGAGGTCGAGTTCATGGGCGAACCCGAACAGCCGCCCTTTATCGGCCTGTTCGCAAAGAATGGCGTGGTGGTGGCGGCCGTGGCCTGCGAAAAAGAACGGGCGATGGCGCTACTGGCGGAGCGGATGAAGCAGCCGCTGCCCATTGCGGAGGCTTGGGCCCTGATCCGCGATTAACCTCGTCAACGCTCCCTGCGTGGGACGATCACCCCCTTCGGCAGCGCCTAAAGGGGTATTTCCAGCTCAGGTCAGGCGGTTCACCGGTTCGCGATTATCGTCATCTTCAGCATGCAGGAAGATCACCCGCGGGTGCTCCAGCGGTGCCAGCGGCGGTGGCAACTCCTGCTGCTGAACCGGCCAGAAATGCGTCACCACATGGCTGATGTCCCCTTCCTGATCGTTATGGATGGTCATGACCCCAGGGGTACGCAGCTTCTGCAAGCGGTCATCGCACAGACGAAAACTCTTAGTCAGCCCTTCATCATCGACCACCGGCGCGGGCAAGCGGCGCTGGGCGAAGCTTCTGCTCTTGCGCTGCTGATAACGCGCCCAACCGATCAGAATCACCGCGTTGACCAGCGCCACCCACAGATAAATCTGCAAAGTGCCCAGCGCTTCGAACGCCGAATTGTCGATGCGTGGCCCGCCCGCATGAGTTTCGATCAGCGGCCACAGTCCGCGTATCAGCAAGAACAGCAGCCCCACCCATGCCACCACGGTAAGAATCACATCGACCACGACCAGAAAAGGCCGCTGGCGGGTCCGGATGATTTTCATTTGATGACCTCCTCTTCGTCGTCCCCGATCGGTTTGATGCCGCGGTCAGGGCTGACCCAACGCGCCCGTTTCTGATGCTGGCCGAACAACACTTTCGGGAAGCTGACCAGCGTGGTCAGCAGGCTGACCAGCCAGAATGCAATCGGATACCAGACCACCCAGAACATGGTCTTGCCCAACCCCGGCTCGTAGCGCCGGTCGATGATGATGCTGACCGCGAACTGCACCAGGCAGACGAACGCCAGCAACAGCCCGGTAAACGCCGGCGGCATCAGGTGATGCACGGCAATCGACTCCGGCATGACCACAAACTTGCCGACGCCCCAGAAAATCACCGACAACAGGAAGGTAAACGCCCAACCGGTCGACAGGCAGTATTCGAACAGCAGCGGCCACAGATAGCGGTGACGGTACTGCCAGATGCCGCGGATGTTCTTGAACAGCACTTCGGCACCGCCCTGGGCCCAGCGCAGGCGCTGCTTCCACAGACCGCCGAGGGTTTCCGGCATGAGAATCCAGCACAGCGCGCGCGGCTCGTAGAAGATGCTCCAGTGATCGAGTTGCAGCTTCCAGCTGATGTCTATGTCTTCGGTGATCATGTCCGGGCTCCAGTAGCCGACCCGATTCAGCGCCGTACGGCGGAATGCGACGATCACCCCCGACACGGTAAAGATCCGTCCGAACACCCGTTGCGTACGTTTGATCAAGCCGATGATCGACGAGAACTCGCCGACCTGAACCCGCCCGACCAGCGTCGAGCGCGTACGAATTCGCGGGTTGCCGGTCACCGCGCCAAGGCGTGCGTTATCCAGCATCGGCGCGACCAGATAGGCCGCCGTATTCGGCGCCAGCAACGCATCACCGTCGATGCACACCAGATATTCACTGCGCGCGGCAATCGCGCCCATGCGCAGGGCGACCGCCTTGCCCTGGTTTTCCGCCAGATGCAGCACGCGCAGGCGTGGGTCTTCCTTGGCCAGGCGGTCGAGAACTTCGGCGGTGTTGTCCTTGGAGCCGTCGTTGATCGCGATGACTTCGATGTTCGGGTAGTGCTGGGCCAGCGCCGCGTGGATCGTATCGGCGGCGTTGTCACCTTCGTTGTAGCAAGGGATCAGAATCGAGATCAGCGGTTCGCCCGCCAGGGGCGGTGGCAGGGTGTCGTCCTTCCACGGCCAGTGGCGTTCCCAGTGCAGCCAGAAATACAGGCCGCCGGCAATCCACAACCCGGACATGAACAACGGGTAGAAAAACACGAAGTCCATCAGGAACTGCCCGGTGACCAGGAAGATCAGTCCCAGCGGCACGCCGAGGACGAGCGCCAGAACAAGCAGGGCTAACAGTCTATCCAGCATGTCATGGGTTCCATTTGTTGGAGAGTGCAGGCCTTACGGTTTTCAGGTCCGGCAGGTTGTCGAGGAAGTTGTCCGGGTAGTAACCGAAACTGGTCGCGCCCTGACGCTTGAGGCGGCCCATCCAGTCGGCGAGGTGCGCGCCGTCGATGTCGGCCTGATCTTTTTTCGTCCAGTCGCGGGCCTGCAACTCGAACACCGTGCGGTTCAGGGCACCGGGGCGCTTGCTGACGGTTTGCACCAGGGTTTCCAGCCACGGGCCGGACTCGGCCTGGGTCTGTTTTTCCATCAATGGCATGGCCATCGGCGCGGTCCAGTCGTAGGTCTGCAAGAAGTCGTCGAGGTTCTGCGCGTACCAGGCTTCGCTGTCGGGATTGAGCATCGGCTCGGCGAAAATATTGCGCGCGGTCAGCACCTGCGGGCCCCGAATGGCGCGGACTTTGGCGGTCAGCTCGTTGGTGAAGTCGATCAGGTAGCGGCTCTTGAACCGCGTCCAGCGCTGCATTGCCGCCGGATCATCGCGCAGGGCGGCAATCGAACCTGGCAAACCGTGGGCGACGTAGGCTTTCAACGCCTCGGGGCCGGCGTCCTCGAAGTCCGACAGAATCGCGTCGTCGTGATAGAGGATGCCGTCGACCGACGTCAGCCGTGCTACGTCTTCATAGATTTCGCCGATGATCCGTCGCACCTCCGGATCGAACGGCGACAGACGTTGGTACTGATCCGGATCGACTGAGGTGGTGCCGGTTTTCGGGTCCCACCGGGTCACCCGCGGCAGTTTCGAGTCGAGACCAAAACTCAGCACCGGCATCCACGCAAAGACCTTCACGTTAGCGCGGGTACGTAGTTGCCAGGCGACGCGGTTAAAAATATCCGCACGTACCGGCAAGTGACGGTTGGGGAAGTACAGCGAGTGCACCAGACCATCGCCCTTCGGGTCGGCAAAGGCTTGCAGGAACACCGTGTTGGCGCCCATGTCGGCCATGCGCTGCACCAGTTTGCCAAGGTTGATGTCCTGTTGTGCCGGGTCCGGGTCGTAGACGTTGTCCAGATCGACGTGCACCACACGCATGACGAAATCCGACTGCACGTCGACGATGCTATTGGAGAACACCTCGCCATCGGGATCGGAGGAAACCAGGAAGCGCGGGCTGCTCATCAGGTTGTCGAGGGCATCGAGACCGTCGTCGAGGGTCAGGGCCATTTCGTAGCCCTGGTCGCCGATCACCGCCAGCGAAGTACCGTCCGCCGCGCCGTAAGGCCAGACCCAGATGCGCGGCTTGTAGCCCGTGACCTTGCGAATCTTTTCCGAGATGGTCGCGACGTCGTTGCGGATCCGTGCACGGAAATCCTCTTCGGACTCGTAGCGTTTGGTCACCGGATCGTAGCGTCGGGTGGCCGCCGCCGGCTGCATGTTGCCCTGCGGGTTGGCGAGGATGCCTTTGTGACTGGCGTCGGTGTGGGCGGCGATTTCCACCAGACCGGATTGCGAGATTTCGCGGATCTGATCCCAGGTCAGGAAGTCGGAACGCGCGCGCGGGGCGCCAGCAAAATCCACCGGTTGATTGAGCGGCATGTCGATCCAGACGCCGACCGGGGCCAGCAAGGCGTGCCAGTTGTAGGCGCGCAGCACCGGCAGCACGCGGGTATAAAAGCTCGAATAACCGTCGTCGAAACTGAGCAGGATCGCTTTCGCCGGCAGCTCCGGGCCGCCCTTGCGCGCGGCCATGATCTGGTCGACCGTCACCGGTTTGTAGCCGTTCTCGCGCAACCAGGCGAGCTGCTCGATCATGCGCTCGGTGCGCACCGCCACCACCGCCTGATCAGGGTCGCGGTCTTCGACGTCGTGATAAGCAATGCCGAGCACGTGATTTTTCGGCCACGGTTTTTCACTGGCCGCCAGCGGGCGTTCGGACGGCGGCGCGAAGGCCGGGGCTTGCTGGGCGCAGGCGCTGACCAGCAGCACTCCCAGCAGAAGGATGAAACGCGAAATCAAAGGCATCTTCAAACTCTTCTAGAAGCGGAAAGTGAGGTCGACGAGCAGACGCAGATCAGTTTCCCGATCACCGTCGTAGGGCCGGTTGATCACACTGAACAAGCCGCCCACCTCGAACACGTCGTTCCAGGCATAACGCTGGCCGTAACCGAGCAGCGCCATGCCGCCGGTGCCGTGATCACGCTGGCTGTACGTGCCCGCACCGGCCTGGAACTGCTGGCTCCAGGAGGTTTCGTAGCGGTGGTAGAGCACGTGATTGACGTTGACCAGTGGCATCACGCTGAAGTCGGATTTCGGGTTGAAGTACGGCACATCCTCGGAATTGGAGTTGTGGCTGGTGCCGACTTCCAGACCGGCGTCGACCTGCACGTTCGGTGCGCTGTAGACGCCCTCGCGCCCGGTGAGCAAGGCCTCGACGCGGTTGTTGCCGTCGCTGAACTGCGACGGACTCACCGACAGGCGCCACTCGCGGCTTTCGTTGGCGCGCCAGCGAATGAAACCGCTGCCACCGTTGGCCTTGATATCGCTGTTGAGCGCGCGCAGCGGTGTCTCGGCCGACAGGTATTCGAGGCTGCCGCCGTATTGCCAGTGGTCATTGATGTCGCGGGCGATCGCCAGACGTGCGCCCTGCTTGTCACCAAAACCGTAGGAATGGTTGGAGACTTCCGCTTCGAGGGTCATGTCGCGGGTACGCCGCTCCAGGCCCACACGCTGGAAACGGTGGTTGCCGGTGCCTTCGGCAAAATCGCCAGTGGCGTAGCCGACGCCGGCGAACACCCGCCAGTCTTCGTCGATCGGCGGGCTGTACAGGGTGCTCTGGATGCCAAAATCGCGGCTGCCACTGACGGCTCCTGCGTCGCCACTGCCGCCACCGTTGGCCTTGCCGCCGTAGGCTTCGACGCGCAGTTCGGACATGTCATGCACTTCGCGCTCACGCGCTGCACGCTGGACCTGACGGTTATCAGGGAATCGCGCGACCACGTCATCGGTCAGCGCATCCATCTGCCGCCACTCCTGCAGCGTCATCGCCGTGCGCGCCTGCGCGACTTCCAGGCCCATGTTGCGCGGCACCATGCTCTCGGTTTCCTTGAGCTGGATTTCCGCACGGCGCGGCCATTGCCGCGCCAGATACAGGTCGGCCTGGGCCAGACGCAGGCC
>NZ_QAIU01000135.1:0-17152 GCF_003061205.1 Pseudomonas sp. HMWF006 | reverse complement strand
GTTGATGGTTGTGGGTCATGACGATGCAATAGCTGCCGGCGGGCAGGTCGTCGATTTCATCCACAGGCTCTTCGGCGACGATTTTACGGACACCGTGGGGAATCTGTTGGGGAAATTCCTCTTCCCGCGAATCGATCCAGCGTACCCGGCAGGGCAGGCTCGCGAGCAAAGGCACGAGGGCGCGACCGACGTGGCCGGCGCCGAATACCGCGATCTGCGCCTGCACCTGGCCCATCGGTTCGAACAGCAGCACCGTGGCGCCGCCGCAGCACTGGCCGAGGCTGGCACCGAGGCTGAAGCGCTCCAGATGAGTGTCCTGCTTGCCGCTGGCGAGCATCTCGCGGGCGATCTGCATGGCTTTGTATTCCAGATGCCCGCCACCGATGGTGTCGAAGGTCTGTTTCGCGCTGACGACCATTTTCGAGCCGGCGTTGCGCGGGGTCGAGCCGAGTTCTTCGATGATCGTCACCAGAACGCAGGGTTCGCCCTGATTCTGCAGGTCGGCGAGGGCGTCGATCCAGTTGTACATGTTCACCTCGACATCGTTGTTGTCTGTTCGGGCCTCTTCGCGAGCAAGCTCGCTCCCACAGGAGAATGCATTCCAAATGTGGGAGCGAGCTTGCTCGCGAAGACCGCACCTCGGTTTAGAGGGGAGCCAACTCGGTTTCAGCTTCGACCGCTTTCACGGCCTTCAACTGGCGCATCTGCTCACACCCCCACAACACCCGCTCCGGAGTCGCCGGCGCATCAATCTTCGGCTGATGCTGGTAATCACCCAGGCTCGCCACCGCATCCTTGATCGCACACCATGCGGCGATCCCGAGCATAAATGGCGGCTCGCCGACCGCCTTGGAATGGAACACCGTGTCTTCCGGGTTCTTGCGGTTTTCCACCAGCTTCACCCGCAGGTCGAGCGGCATGTCCGCCACGGCCGGGATCTTGTAGCTGGCCGGGCCGTTGGTCATCAGCTTGCCCTTGTTGTTCCAGACCAGCTCTTCCATGGTCAGCCAGCCCATGCCCTGCACGAAGCCCCCTTCGACCTGGCCGATGTCGATGGACGGGTTCAGCGAGGCGCCGACGTCGTGAAGGATGTCGGTGCGCAGCATCTTGTACTCGCCGGTCAGGGTGTCGACGATCACCTCGCAACATGCGGCGCCAAAGGCGAAGTAGTAGAACGGCCGGCCACGGGCCTGGCTGCGGTCGTAATAGATTTTCGGGGTCTTGTAGAAGCCGGTGCTCGACAGCGACACCTGATTGAAATACGCCTGCTGGATCAGCGCTTCGAAGGTCAGGATGTGATCACGCACGCGCACATGGCCGTTATGGAATTCCACATCTTCTTCGCTGACCTTGTAGTGCCGCGCAGCGAATTCGATCAGACGTTTCTTGATGGTCTCGGCGGCGTTCTGCGCGGCCTTGCCGTTGAGGTCAGCACCGCTGGAGGCGGCCGTCGGCGAGGTGTTTGGCACTTTGTCGGTGTTGGTCGCGGTGATCTGTACACGGTCGATTTCGACCTGGAACACTTCGGCCACCACCTGTGCGACTTTGGTGTTCAGGCCCTGGCCCATTTCCGTGCCGCCGTGGTTCAGGTGGATGCTGCCGTCGGTGTAGATGTGGATCAGTGCGCCGGCCTGGTTCAAGAAGCTGGCGGTGAAGGAAATACCGAACTTCACCGGGGTCAGCGCCAGGCCTTTTTTCAGGATCGGGCTGTTGGCGTTGTAGCGCCGGATCGCTTCGCGACGCTCGTGGTACTGGCTGCTTTCTTCCAGTTCGGCGGTCATTTCCTCGAGCATGTTGTGCTCGACGGTCTGGTAGTAGTGGGTGACGTTGCGCTCGGTCTTGCCGTAGTAGTTGGCCTTGCGCACCGCCAGCGGATCGAGGTGGAGGTGACGGGCAATCGCGTCCATCACTTCCTCGATGGCGACCATGCCTTGCGGGCCACCGAAACCACGGTAAGCGGTGTTCGACGCGGTGTTGGTCTTGCAGCGGTGACCATTGATCGTCGCGTCACCGAGGTAGTATGAGTTGTCCGAGTGGAACATCGCCCGGTCGACGATCGACGCGGACAAGTCCGGCGAGCAACCGCAGTTGCCGGCCAGGTCCATGTTGATCCCGTGGAGGCGCCCGGTGCTGTCGAAGCCGACGTCGTATTCGACGTAGAACGGGTGACGCTTGCCGGTCATCAGCATGTCTTCGACCCGCGGCAGGCGCATCTTCGTTGGCTGGCCGGTGAGGTGTGCAACCACGGCGCACAGGCACGCCGGGCTGGCAGCCTGGGTTTCCTTGCCACCGAAACCACCGCCCATGCGGCGCATGTCGACGACGATTTTGTTCATCGACACGTCGAGCACTTCGGCGACCAGTTTTTGTACTTCGGTCGGGTTCTGTGTCGAGCAGTAGACGATCATGCCGCCGTCTTCGGTCGGCATCACCGAGGAGATCTGCGTCTCCAGATAGAAGTGTTCCTGACCGCCAATGTGCAGCGTGCCCTGGATGCGATGTTCAGCGGTCGCCAGCGCAGAGACCGAATCACCGCGCTGATGGGTGTGGCTGTCGAGCACGAAGTGGCGTTTGCGCAAGGCTTCGACCACGTCGAGCACCGGTTCCAGATCTTCGTATTCGATGATCGCCGCCATGGCGGCCTTGCGGGCGGTTTCCAGATCCTTGGCGGCGACGGCGAGCACCGGTTGGCCGACGAACTGCACGTCGTCGATGGCCAGCAACGGGTCGCCCGGCAGCAGCGGGCCGATGTCTTTCAGGCCCGGCACGTCTTCATGGGTGATCGCAATGCGCACGCCTTCGAAGGCGTAGCACGGCTTGGTGTCGATGCTGATGATTTTCGCGTGGGCGCGGTCCGACAGGCGTGCGTACAGGTGCAGCTGGTTGGGGAACTCCAGACGATCATCAATGTACTGCGCTTCACCGGACACGTGCTTGGCGGCGCTGTCGTGCTTGACGCTGCGGCCGACGCCGGTAGTCAGGTCCTTGGCGAACAGTTCAGCCAATTCAGCTTGAGTCTTCTCTACGGCGTGATGGTTAGACATAAGCGGTCACCCGAGTCTCGATGTGCGGTGTTTGCAGTTCGATGAAGTATTTGCGCAGCAGGTTCTGCGCGCTGAGCAGGCGATATTCCTCGCTGGCGCGGAAGTCCGAGAGCGGTGTGAAGTCGTCGGCCAGTGCGGCGCAGGCGCGTTCGATCACGGCGTTGTTGAACGGCTGGCCGAGCAACACGGCTTCGCAGTGGGCGGCGCGTTTCGGGATCGCGGCCATGCCGCCGAAGGCCATGCGGGCGTCGCTGATCACGCCGTTTTCCACGCGCAGGTTGAAGGCGGCGCAGACGGCAGAAATGTCGTCGTCCAGACGTTTGGAGACCTTGTACGCGCGGAAACGCTGCTCGGCCGTGGCACGCGGGACGATGATTTTCTCGATGAACTCGCTTTCCTGACGCGCGGTGACTTTGTAGTCGATGAAGTAATCTTCCAGGTTCAAGGTGCGGCGGGTTTCGCCTTTACACAGCACGACCTGCGCGCCGAGGGCGATCAGCAGCGGTGGCGAGTCACCGATCGGCGAGGCGTTGCCGATGTTGCCGCCGAGGGTGCCCTGGTTGCGGATCTGCAGAGAGGCGAAGCGGTGCAGCAGTTCACCGAAGTCCGGGTATTCGGCGTTCAGCGCTTCGTAGCAGTCGGAGAGGGCGGTGGCGGCGCCGATTTCGATACGGTCAGCGAAGGTTTCGATGCGCTTCATTTGCGCGACGTTGCCAACGTAGATCATCACTGGAAGGGTGCGGTGGAACTGGGTGACTTCCAGCGCCAGGTCGGTGCCACCGGCCAGCAGTCGCGCTTGTGGATAAGCGTCGTAAAGGTCGGCCAGATCAGCGACGGTCAGCGGCACCAGACAGCGCTTGTCGCCGCTGTTGAGTTCGCCGATATCGGTCGGGGCGATGGCTTTGAGGCGGGCGATGGTCTCGGCTTCACGGGCGTCGAACTGGTCCGGTTGCTTGCCGCAGCACGACTGCTCGGCGGCGGCCAGAATCGGTCGGTAGCCGGTGCACCGGCAGAGGTTGCCGGCCAGCGCTTCGTGGGCCTTGGCCTGATCCGGTGCATCGCTGTTCTTTTGCAGGGCAAACAGCGACATGACGAAACCGGGGGTGCAAAAACCGCACTGCGAGCCGTGGCACTCGACCATGGCTTTCTGCACGCTGTGCAGTTCGCCTTTGTGCTTGAGGTCTTCGACGCTGATCAGTTGTTTGCCGTGCAGCGACGAAACGAACGTCAGGCACGAGTTGAGGCTGCGATAGCGAATGTGTTCGCGGCCGTCGTCATCCGTTTGCAACTCGCCGACCACCACGGTGCAGGCGCCGCAGTCACCGCTGGCGCAACCTTCTTTGGTGCCGGATTTGCCCACATGTTCGCGCAGGTAATTGAGCACGGTCAGATTCGGGTCCAGGGCGTGCTCGCTACGGAGTTCCTGGTTAAGTAAAAACTGGATCACGGAAGGCCTCGCAGACTCATTATTGTTGTTAACCGACGTGAACCGAATTTAGCAGGTCTGACTTTTCGGTCAATGATTTTCTGACTTAAAGGTCAGGAAAATGCATTTCGTCGATCGACAACGTGTCTATTCAGTATTGACCCTCATTGGATCCCCTGCTTTTTTGCGGGATTCGTGCCAAAAACCGCTGAGTGGGCACTCCGCCATGAGCCTGCATTTGCGCTACACTGCGCCGCTTGTGCAGATCGAAAGAGTTTGAAGGACAACCATGACGTTCAAGGCGCCGGACAGCCTCGCCGAGCAAATTGCTCACCACCTCGCCGAACGCATCATTCGTGGCGAAATGAAGCCGGGAGAGCGCATCCAGGAACAGAAGGTCACGCTGGCCCTCAATGTCAGCCGCGGCTCGGTCCGCGAAGCCTTGCTGATCCTCGAGCGTCGCCACCTGATCGCGATCCTGCCGCGACGTGGCGCCCATGTAACCGAACTCACGCCGCACAAGGTGCAGAGCCTTTGCACGCTGATGAGCGAGCTGTACATCCTGCTCGGCAACTCGGTTGCCAATGGCTGGCAAGTTCAGTCGGACATGGCGCCGTTCGTGCAGATCCAGCAGCGCCTGACCGCCAGCTACGAGCGTCAGGACATCCGCACTTTTGTCGATGACAGCTTCGCGGTGATGCGCGCCGCTTATCCGTTCGCCAACAACCCGTACCTGGAAGAGACGGTCGAGAACCTGCAGCCGGCCATGAGCCGTGCCTATTTCCTCGCCCTCGAACAACGCAAGGCGGAAATGAGCGAGTTCCTCGAACTGTTCGAACGCCTGCTGGCCGCCGTGCTTGCCCGTGATTTGCCGCAGATCCGTATCGTACTGACGGCTTACGCCCGGCGCAGCTGCGATCTGGTGGTGTCTGCCCTGACGGTCGCCTAAGCGTGCGGCTCAAGTGCATCAAACTGGCGGGATTCAAATCCTTCGTCGACCCGACCACGGTGAACTTCCCCAGTAACATGGCGGCGGTCGTCGGGCCGAACGGTTGCGGCAAGTCGAACATCATTGACGCCGTGCGTTGGGTGATGGGCGAAAGTTCGGCGAAGAACCTCCGTGGCGAGTCGATGACCGACGTCATCTTCAACGGCTCAACCAGCCGCAAACCAGTGAGCCAGGCGAGCATCGAACTGGTGTTCGACAACTCCGACGGCACACTGCTGGGCGAGTACGCGGCCTACGCGGAGATTTCCATCCGCCGTAAAGTCACCCGCGACAGCCAGACTACTTATTACCTCAACGGCACCAAATGCCGTCGTCGCGACATCACCGATATCTTCCTCGGCACCGGCCTCGGCCCGCGCAGCTATTCGATCATCGAACAAGGCATGATCTCCAAGCTGATCGAATCCAAGCCCGAAGACCTGCGCAACTTTATCGAAGAAGCGGCGGGCATCTCCAAGTACAAGGAGCGCCGCCGCGAGACCGAAAACCGTATCCGCCGCACCCACGAAAACCTCGCCCGTCTGACTGACCTGCGCGAAGAACTCGAGCGTCAGCTCGAACGCTTGCACCGTCAGGCCGAAGCAGCGAAGAAGTATCAGGAATTCAAGGCCGAGGAGCGTCAGCTCAAGGCGCAACTGTCGGCCCTGCGCTGGCAGGATCTGAACGATCAGGTCGGCCAGCGCGAGTCGATCATCGGCACTCAGGAAATCAGTTTCGAGGCGCTGGTCGCCGAGCAGCGCAATGCCGATGCCGCCATTGAACGCCTGCGCGACGGTCACCACGACCTGTCCGAGCGCTTCAATCTGGTGCAGGGGCGCTTTTATTCGGTCGGCGGCGACATTGCCCGGGTCGAGCAGAGTATCCAGCACGGTCAGCAACGCCTGCGCCAGTTGCAGGACGATCTGAAAGAAGCCGAGCGGGCGCGGCTGGAAACCGAATCGCACCTGGGGCACGATCGCACGTTGCTGCTGACTCTCGGCGAAGAGCTGGACATGCTGACTCCCGAACAGGAAGTCACCAGCGCTGCCGCCGAAGAAGCCGCTGCTGCGCTGGAGGATTCCGAAAGCGTCATGCATGGCTGGCAGGAGCAGTGGGACGCTTTCAACCTGACCGCCGCTGAACCGCGACGTCAGGCCGAAGTGCAGCAGTCGCGCATCCAGCAGCTGGAAACCAGCATGGAGCGCCTGGCCGATCGGCAGAAGCGTCTCGGTGAAGAGCGCGCGTTGCTCTCGGCCGATCCCGAAGACGCGGCGATCATGGCGCTCAACGAGCAACTCGCCGAGTCCGAAGCGACGCTTGAAGATTTGCAGACCAGCGAAGAAGCGCAGGTCGAAAAGCTTGAGCAACTGCGTCAGGAGTTGCAGCAGGCACTGACCGCGCAGCAACAGGCGCAGGGCGATCTGCAGCGTCTCAACGGCCGGCTGGCTTCGTTGGAAGCCTTGCAGCAAGCTGCGCTCGATCCGGGCACCGGCACCGCCGAATGGTTGAAGGAACATAATCTCGCTGAGCGCCCACGTCTGGCCGAAGGCCTGAAGGTCGAGGCGGGTTGGGAGCTGGCGGTGGAAACCGTGCTCGGCGCCGATCTGCAAGCGGTGCTGGTCGACGATTTCAGCGGTTTCGATCTGTCCGGGTTCAGCCAGGGCGATCTGCGCCTGCTCAGTCCGGGCAACGATGGCGTGCGCGTGGCGGGCAGCCTGCTGGACAAAGTCGAAGCGCAGATTGATCTGTCACCGTGGCTGGGCCAGGTCAAACCGGTCGACAGCCTGGAGCAGGCATTGGCACTGCGCGGACAATTGAGCGCCGGCCAGAGCCTGATCAGTCGCGATGGCTATTGGGTCGGTCGGCATTTTCTGCGCGTGCGCCGGGCCAGCGAAGCGGAAAGCGGCATGCTCGCCCGTGGCCAGGAAATCGAGGCTTTGCATCTCGAACGCGAAGAGCGCGAAGCCACGGTCGAAGCCATGGAAACCCGTTTGCAAACCCTGCGCGCGCAACAGCGTCAGCAGGAAAACGGCCGCGAACATTTGCGTCGCTTGCTGCAAGACGAAGCACGCCAGCAAGGCGAATTGAAAGCGCAGTTGTCCGCTGGTAAAGCCAAAGCCGAGCAACTGACCTTGCGCCGCACCCGTCTCGATGAAGAACTGATCGAACTCGGCGAACAACGCGAACTCGAGCACGAGCAGATCGGCGAAGCGCGCATGCAATTGCAGGAAGCGCTGGACGCCATGGCGCTGGACACTGAACAGCGCGAATTGCTGTTGGCCCAGCGCGACAGTCTGCGCGAACGCCTCGACCGCGTGCGTCAGGAAGCGCGCCAGCACAAGGATCACGCCCATCAGTTGGCCGTGCGTCTCGGCTCGTTGCGTGCGCAGCATGACTCCACGCGTCAGGCGTTGGAACGTCTGGAAATGCAGGCCGAGCGCCTGACGGAAAAGCGCGAACAGTTGAGTCTGAATCTGGAGGAGGGCGAGGCACCGCTGGAAGAGCTGCGCCTGAAGCTTGAAGAGTTGCTCGACAAGCGCATGACCGTCGACGAAGAACTCAAGACCGCGCAAATCGCCCTCGAAGACGCCGACCGCGAACTGCGCGATGCGGAAAAACGCCGGACCCAGGCCGAGCAGCAATCGCAACTGATCCGCGGCCAACTCGAACAGCAGCGCATGGAATGGCAAGCCCTGACCGTGCGCCGCAAGGCCTTGCAAGATCAACTGCTCGAAGACGGCTACGATCTCAACGGCGTACTCGCGACATTGACGGCGCAAGCCAGTGAACGTGAAGCCGAAGAAGAACTCGAACGGATCAACGCGCGGATTCAACGCCTGGGCGCGATCAACCTCGCGGCCATCGACGAATACACGCAACAATCCGAGCGTAAACGTTATCTGGATGCTCAGGACGCCGATCTGGTCGAGGCCCTGGAGACCCTGGAGAACGTGATTCGCAAGATCGACAAGGAAACCCGTAACCGTTTCAAAGATACCTTTGATCAGATCAATGGCGGTTTACAGGCGCTTTTCCCAAAAGTTTTCGGTGGCGGGCGCGCGTATTTGGAACTGACGGGCGAAGATCTACTCGATACAGGGGTAACGATCATGGCGCAGCCGCCAGGGAAGAAGAACAGCACCATCCATTTGCTCTCTGGCGGGGAAAAGGCCCTGACCGCACTGGCACTGGTATTTGCCATCTTTAAATTGAATCCGGCGCCGTTCTGTATGCTCGATGAGGTTGACGCGCCACTGGATGACGCTAACGTTGGACGCTACGCACGCTTGGTCAAAGAGATGTCGCAGACCGTGCAGTTCATCTACATCACCCACAACAAGATCGCCATGGAAATGGCTGAGCAGTTGATGGGCGTGACGATGCATGAGCCGGGTTGTTCGCGACTGGTAGCCGTGGATGTCGAGGAGGCGATGGCGATGGTGGACGCCTAGCGGCGCAGCTTCGAGCGATAAGCTGCAAGCTGCAAGAGAAGAGCTTGTGGCTTATAGCTCGCGACTTGCAGCTGAGCTGCGCAAAGATGACAACAGGCTGACTATTTGAATGAAAGTGGCAAATCGACACAATTTGCGCAGCGATTTCGACAGACGGTGTAAAGTTGTCTTTGGTCGTGCTAGTTTAATGTCAATTTTTCGTATACGTGGGCAAAACGCCTGTCAGAACATAGAGTTGGCGCCACGTTTTAAAGCGGTTTGCACAATGTAAACCCCTTATTTTTCAGCATTTTTTATAGAGGCACGGGATTACATGGAAATCGGTCTGCGCGAGTGGCTGATCGTCATCGGCATCATTGTGATAGCCGGTATTCTTTTCGATGGCTGGCGCCGTATGCGCGGCGGCAAGGGAAAACTGAAATTCCGTCTTGACCGAAGTCTGTCCAACCTGCCGGACGAGGACACCAGCGCTGAGCTGTTGGGCCCGGCCCGCGTGCTGGACACACATAAAGAACCGCAACTGGACGAGCATGATCTGCCGTCGGTGAGCATGCCGGCCCGCGAACCTCGCGAGCCTCGCGAATCCGGCTCCAAGCGTGGCAAGCGCGGCAGCAATGGTCCGGCCCAAGGCGACCTGAACCTCGACCTCGATCTGGACGGTGGCCCGAGCTTCAGCAGCCGTGACGACGATTTCGTCGAAGACACCAAACCTGCGCCGGCCGTGGTCGACAAGGACCAGCCGCAAGCCGAAGAAGTCCTGGTGATCAGCGTAATCTGCCGCGACGCCGCCGGCTTCAAAGGCCCGGCGCTGTTGCAGAACATTCTGGAAAGCGGTCTGCGTTTTGGCGAGATGGATATTTTCCACCGTCACGAAAGCATGGCCGGCAACGGTGAAGTGCTGTTCTCCATGGCCAACGCGGTCAAACCGGGGATCTTCGATCTGGACGATATCGACCATTTCAGCACCCCGGCGGTGAGCTTCTTCCTCGGCCTGCCAGGCCCGCGTCATCCGAAGCAAGCCTTCGACGTGATGGTGGCGGCAGCCCGCAAGCTGTCCCAGGAACTGAACGGCGAGCTGAAAGATGACCAGCGCAGTGTTCTGACCGCACAAACGATTGAGCACTACCGTCAGCGCATCGTTGAATTCGAACGTCGCGCCCTGACCCAGAAGCGTTGATTGAGAAGATTGCCTCGGCACAAGAGGCAGTCGGCAATATAGATTGAGCAGCCTCGGCTGCTCTTTTGCTTTATGAGAGAACACCCATGACCGCCGCCAAAACCCGCATTCTAGAGCTGCGCGCTGAACTCGATCAGCACAACTACCGTTACCACGTCCTCGACGAGCCGAGCATTCCGGACGCCGAGTACGACCGGTTGTTCCACGAGCTCAAGGCACTGGAAGCGGCCCACCCGGAACTGATCACCAGCGACTCGCCGACCCAGCGCGTCGGCAGCGTGGCATTGACCGCGTTCACTCAGGTGCGTCACGAAGTACCGATGCTCAGCCTCGGCAACGCCTTCGAAGAAACCGACATGCGCGAATTCGATCGCCGGGTGACCGAAGGTCTGGATCTGCCGGCGGGCGATCTGTTCTGTTCGGTGGTGGCGCGGCGGTGGAGTACAGCTGCGAACCGAAGCTCGATGGTCTGGCGGTCAGCCTGCTGTATCAGGACGGCGTGCTGGTGCGCGGCGCCACACGCGGCGATGGCACCACTGGCGAAGACATCAGCGTCAACGTGCGCACCGTGCGCAACATTCCGCTGAAGCTGCACGGCGAAGGCTGGCCGGCGACCCTGGAAGTGCGCGGTGAAGTGTTCATGTCCAAGGCCGGTTTCGAGCGCCTCAACGCCTCGCAACTGGAAGTCGGTGGCAAGACCTTCGCCAACCCGCGCAACGCCGCTGCCGGCAGTCTGCGTCAGCTGGATTCGAAGATCACCGCCAACCGGCCGCTGGAATTCTGCTGCTACGGCATCGGTCAGGTCTCCCACGATATTTCCGACACCCACATCGGCAACCTCAAGCAGTTGCAGCAGTGGGGTCTGCCGATCAGCCATGAGCTGAAACTGGCCAAGGGCATTGGCGAGTGTCTGGACTATTACCGCGACATCGGCGAACGACGCAATTCACTGGCCTATGAAATCGACGGCGTGGTCTTCAAGGTCAACAGCATTGCCGATCAGCGCGAGCTGGGCTTCCGCGCCCGCGAACCGCGCTGGGCGATCGCGCATAAATTCCCGGCGATGGAAGAGCTCACCGAGCTGCTCGACGTGGAATTCCAGGTCGGCCGCACCGGCGCCGTTACGCCGGTCGCGCGCCTGAAACCGGTCAAGGTTGCAGGTGTCACCGTGGCCAACGCGACGTTGCACAACATGGATGAAGTCGCGCGCCTGGGGCTGATGATCGGCGACACGGTGATCATCCGCCGCGCCGGTGACGTGATTCCGCAAGTGGTGCAGGTGGTCACCGAGCGCCGTCCGGAAAATGCGCGGCCGGTAGCGATCCCGCAGACGTGCCCGGTGTGCGGGTCGCATGTTGAGCGTACGCAACTGATCAAGCGCAGCAAGGGCAAGGAAACGGTCAGCGAAGGCGCGGTGTATCGCTGCGTCGGTCGCCTGGCCTGCGGTGCGCAATTGAAGCAGGCGATCATTCACTTCGTCTCGCGTCGAGCGATGGATATCGAAGGCCTTGGCGACAAGAGCGTCGAGCAACTGGTCGATGAAGGTCTGGTCAGTTCACCGGCGGATCTGTATGCGCTGAAGTTCGACGACATCGTCGATCTGGAAGGCTTCGCCGAAGTGTCCAGCAACAAACTGCTGGCGGCGATTGAAGACAGCAAGCAGCCGGGGCTGGCGCGGTTTATCTACGCGCTGGGCATTCCCGACGTCGGCGAAGAGACGGCCAAAGTGCTGGCGCGTTCGCTGGGTTCGCTGGAACGCGTGCAGCAGGCGTTGCCACAAGTGCTGACCTACCTGCCGGACGTGGGGCTGGAGGTGGCGCACGAGATTCACAGCTTCTTTGAAGATGCGCATAACCAGCAGGTCATCAGCGAGTTGCTCGGTCATGGTTTGCAGATTCAGGATCAGGGTGAGCTGGGCGCCGAGTTTGCGGCCAGCACCACCCTGGGTGGTTTCCTCGACAAACTGCACATCCCTTCGGTCGGCCCCGGCGGTGCGCAGAAACTGGCGGACAAGTTTGGTTCGCTGGAAGCCGTGATGAATGCGGACTGGCTGGACATGCGTCAGGCGCTGCCGGAAAAACAGGCCAACGCGGTGCGTGAGTTCTTTGCATCGGCAGAGCATCGGCAGATCGCCGAGTCCGCCGAGAAACAGCTGCGTGATTTCGGCATGCACTGGCAGAGCGAGAAGAAAGTCGTCGAAGGTCTGCCACTGTCCGGCGAGACCTGGGTGTTGACCGGCAAGGTCGAGCTGATGAGCCGCGATGTCGCCAAGGAGCATCTGGAAAGCCTTGGCGCGAAAGTCGCCGGTTCGGTGTCGGCAAAAACTCACTGCGTGGTCGCCGGCCCGGGGGCCGGTTCCAAGCTGACCAAAGCCAATGAGCTGGGCGTGAAAGTGATGGACGAAGAAGCGTTTATCGCCTTCCTCAAAACCCACGGTATCTCCGCCTGAGTCATTGGGTGAACCCAAAACCTGTGGTATCAGCCAATAGCTGTGGAGTATTCGGAACGATGTTGTCTCGGCAATGATCTAGTCTTGGCAAGCCCCAGGGAGAGATCGCCATGTACCGCTTTTTCGAGCAGCTCAGTTCGCGCATCGTCGCGCCGTTCACGGGTGAATCCTCACGCAACAGTAAAGTCTGGCCGTGCCGCTGCGGCCAGTCGCTGTTCTTTCGCAACAGCCAGTGCCTGGCCTGCAACGCGTTGCTTGGCTATCAACCCGAAGAAAGCCGCCTGACCTCGCTGCAGCCTGGGCTGCTGGCCGACACGTGGACCCTCGACGTCGCTCCTGAGGCCGGGCTTTTCCGCCGCTGCGCCAACCTCGACACGCCCGCCGCGTGTAACTGGCTGCTGCCGGCCAACGATCACGACCACCTGTGCGTCGCCTGCAGCCTCAATCGCACCATCCCCGACCTGTCCGTCCCGGACAACCCTGAGCGCTGGCGCAAGGTCGAAATCGCCAAGCGTCGTCTGGTCGCGCAACTGATCACGCTCGGTTTGCAGGTCATCCCGAAAACCGTGGACGAAGACGCCGGGCTGGCCTTCGACTTCATCGGCGTCGACCTTGAAGGCAACGCGCCGATGACCGGTCACGCCAACGGCCTGATCACCCTCGACATCAAGGAAGCCGACGACGCCCACCGCGAACAGGTGCGGGCCGCGATGCATGAACCCTATCGCACGCTGCTCGGGCATTTCCGTCATGAGGTCGGGCATTACTACTGGGATCGCCTGATCGCCAACGGCCCGTGGCTCGGATCGTTTCGTGATCTGTTCGGCGACGAACGCGCCAGTTATGCCGAGGCCCTGGATCGCCATTACCAGCAAGGCGCGCCGCTGGACTGGCCGCAGCGCTACGTCAGCGCCTACGCCACCATGCACCCATGGGAAGACTGGGCGGAAACCTGGGCGCACTACCTGCACATGATGGACGCGGTGGACACCGCGCTGGGCTTCGGCATGAGTGCGCGGGAAATGGATTTCGACTACCAGCCGTTTCCGCCCGTCACCTTGTACGACCCGGAGCACCCCGGCGGTGCGGCATTCCTGTCGTTCGTCAATGCCTGGATCGAGCTGGCAGGGATGCTCAATGAACTGTCACGGAGCATGGGGCAGCCGGATTTCTACCCGTTCGTGCTGCCGGCGCCGGCGATTGCCAAACTGCATTTCATTCATCTGGTGATCCAGCAGGCGGGCGGTCGTGCAGACGAAGTCCTGACCCTGTAGGCGCTGGCGCCGGCTGCGATCTTTCGCCGTCACTGCATGTCCTTGAACCCGTTCATATTTTTAATCTGCAACCAACGGTTGTAACTTCGCTTCAGATAGGTACAATGGCGCGGCTCGCCGACAGGCAAGCGTCGTTATGGTGACCCCATCGGTCCCCCCGCAACGATTACCCGTGAACCTGGTCAGATCCGGAAGGAAGCAGCCACAGCGGGAACATTGTGTGCCGGGGTGTGGCTGGTGGGGTTACCACCTTAACGAACAATCGAACGCTTCAAACAGAACTGCATGGGTTTCGCCCACTGCGGTTTTTTTATGCCTGTCGATCTTCCGCTTCATTCTTTGCTGTTGCCAGGAGGCTTTTCATGTCATTTCCAAAACTCTTCCTCTGCCTGTTGGCATCCACGTTGCTCGCAGCCTGCGCCACGCCGCTGACGCCTGAGCAACAAAAGGCTCAGGATGCGGAAACCGCAGCGGCCCGCGACTACTTTTCGCGCAAGGTCGAACTCACCGATGATGGCGGCGATTCAGCGGGTTACACCACGCTGGAATTGAAGAACTCCATTGAGGGTTACGTTCTTGCCTACTACGGCGCGGATAAGATGACCCCGCTCTACACCGAAGAAGTCACCAAGTGCGTAGGCAAGATGGGCGCATTTCCTTCGCTCGATTGCGAGCTCTACAACGGTGTTCATCGTTGGGCGGGGTTTTCCTACACCGTGGCGTCTGAAGATACGGTCGTAAAGGATCCTCGACTGATTCCGATGCAAAGCCGGATCAATGTCAAAAAAGGCGATCTGATCGTGATGACGCGCCACTCGCCACAACACTGGCGATTTGCCGGGCGCTTCTAGCAACCGTAAGGATTCAGCAAAACGTGCTGTTTGGGCCCGAAAAAACCACCTGTTCAGGTGGTTTTTTATTGTGGCTTTGTTGCACGAACTGTCGAGCAGGCCGCCAGCTATCGAACAGGCTTACGATGGCCGTGTGTGCTCAGGCCCCTGGTTCTGCACGACCGGTATACAACCGGATAATCTCATCAATCTCCCCCGACATCTTCATTCGCAGCAATGTGCGCAAGATCCGCTGCACCGGTACTTTCGGGTCATTGCGCACATAGCACCCGACCTTCTGCTCCTGTAGCACCGCCACGCCTTGCAGCTGCTGTTCAGGTATCAACCGCTGATTGAACCAGTCCAGCGTCCACTGGTTGCTCACCGCATAGCGATAACGCCCGGCCAGCAGCTTCTCCAGCACCTGTTCCTGATTGCGCGCATCTTCGCGCTGCAGTTGATCGGCATCGAACAGTGGTTGCAGCGTCGGGTAGGTGTAGCCGAGCACGGTGCCGATCGACTGGCGCGGCAGGGTGGTCGGGTCGACGCGGGTCAACGGTGCCTTGCGGCTGACCAGCAGATCACGCTGAAACAGCAGCGGAATGCTCCAGATGTAATCGCCGGACTGATTCGGCAGCCACGACTGCGCGGCATAGCAGCGCACGTCGATCGCGCCTTGTTCCATGGCCGTCTGCACCCGGGCGCGGGGCAGGACATGGAATTGCGCCGGCACGCCGACCTGAGTGGCGAGGCTGAGCATGAGGTCGTACAGAATGCCCTGGGTCGGGCGGCCGTGTTCCAATTGCACCATCGGCATGGCCCAGCTGTCGGGCATGGCGAAGCGCAGCGGGGGCTCCGCTGCGGACGTGCTCAGGCTGATTCCCAACAAAGCCGCCAAGGCCCAACGCATAAACGCTCCGGTAATTCCCCATCCCGAGCCGATAAAAGCCTCTGCTCATGCAGCTTAGCCATATTAGACGAGCACACCGGATGCAATTTTGCCCTTGCTCCGCTAGCATTAGCCGCTTCAGCTTCCTTCGTTGCGACGGTTTTCGATGAGTTATCAGGTTCTTGCACGTAAATGGCGTCCGCGCTCGTTCCGCGAAATGGTCGGCCAGACCCATGTGCTCAAGGCTCTGATCAATGCCTTGGACAGCCAGCGGCTGCACCACGCCTACCTGTTCACCGGGACGCGGGGGGTGGGTAAAACCACAATTGCGCGGATCATTGCCAAATGCCTGAACTGTGAGACAGGTATCACTTCCAGCCCCTGCGGTGAGTGCTCGGTGTGCCGGGAAATCGACGAGGGCCGTTTCGTCGACCTGATCGAGATCGACGCCGCGAGCCGCACCAAGGTCGAAGACACCCGCGAACTGCTCGACAACGTGCAGTACGCGCCGAGCCGCGGGCGCTTCAAGGTCTACCTGATCGACGAAGTGCACATGCTCTCCAGCCATTCCTTCAATGCGCTGCTGAAAACCCTCGAAGAGCCGCCGCCGTACGTCAAGTTCATCCTGGCGACCACGGACCCGCAGAAACTTCCGGCAACGATTTTGTCGCGATGCCTGCAGTTCTCCCTGAAGAACATGACACCGGAGCGCGTGGTCGAGCATTTGACCCACGTTCTGACCGCCGAGAACGTGCCGTTCGAAGACGATGCCCTGTGGTTGCTCGGTCGCGCTGCTGACGGTTCGATGCGGGACGCCATGAGCCTGACCGATCAGGCCATCGCTTTCGGTGAGGGCAAGGTCCTGGCCACCGACGTGCGGGCGATGCTCGGCACGCTGGACCATGGTCAGGTCTATGACGTCCTGCATTCTTTGATCGAAGGCGACGCCAAGGCGCTGCTCGAGGCCGTGCGGCACCTGGCCGAGCAAGGCCCGGACTGGAACGGCGTGCTCTCGGAAATCCTCAATGTGCTGCACCGCGTCGCCATCGCCCAGGCGCTGCCGGAAGGCGTCGATAACGGTCATGGCGACCGCGATCGCGTATTGGCGCTGGCCCAGGCATTGCCTGCCGAAGACGTGCAGTTCTATTACCAGATGGGCCTGATCGGCCGCCGCGATTTGCCGCTGGCGCCGGACCCGCGTGGCGGTTTCGAGATGGTGCTGCTGCGGATGCTGGCCTTCCGGCCGGCGGACACGGCGGACGCCCCGAGGCAACCGCTAAAGCCAGTGGGGATCAGCCAGGCCACAGTTGATTCCGCAAACTCAGTGGCTGCCGCGCCCAAGCCTGCGCCGGTAGTCGCTGCGGCTGTTGCGCCGGCTCCGACGCCCGTGGTGGCTCCGGCACCGGTTCCGGAACCAGCACCGGTTGCGCCCGTCGTGGTTGCCGAGCCAGAGCCTGAGCCGGTCATCGCCGCAGCGGTGGTCGACCTGCCGTGGAACGACCCGGTTGAAGCCGAGCCAGAGCCCGTGCAGCAACCCGCCGTCGAACCGGTACTGGAAACCGCTGCCGAGCAGCCCGAGTTGCCGCCGATGCCGCTGCCGACTCCGGACAGCGTGGTCCCGGA
>NZ_QAIU01000134.1:51669-53414 GCF_003061205.1 Pseudomonas sp. HMWF006 | reverse complement strand
CCGAGGAACCTCTCGATGTTCTGGAAGCTGTCGCCCTTGGCAATCCCGGTGTGCTCACCGGTCTTGAGGTTGATCGCCACACCGCCTGCGCCGGCGTCGTCATAGCTGACCGTATCAAAGCCATCGCCACCGATGAAGGTATCGGCACCCTCGCCCCCCGACAAAATGTCGTTACCCGCCCCGCCCGTGATCACGTTATCCAGCGCATTCCCCCGAGAGATGAACGCGCCGGTTCCGGTGTAGGTCAATCGCTCGATACCGGCATTGAGGATGTAGTACGACTGATTGGTGCGCACTTCATCATTGCCGCCATCGGCCAGTTCGACGATCGCGCCGTAGGCCGCATTATTGAGGATGTAGACATCATCGCCACTGCCGCCCTGCACGGTAAAACCGGTCGAGTTGGTAGTGGCGGTGAAGACATCGTTGTAGGCCGAGCCGATGATTTTCTCGATGCCGACAAAGCTGTCACCCTCGGCGTCACCGCCCGTCCCCACGCCCGATCCTGCGCCGGCCGCACCCAGTGTCAGGTTTACGCCCTGGCCGGATTGCGAGTAATCCAGCACGTCTACGGCGGTGCCGGTACCTGCGTCAATCCTGTCTGCGCCCGCACCGGCGATGAACGTGTCACCGTACTGCGTGCCGCGAATCATTTCGATACCGACGTAAGTGTCGCCGGCGGCGATGCCGGTGTGCACACCGGTCTTGAAGTTGAAGGTGATCGCCGCGTTGCTGTCGTCATAGCCGACGGTGTCGGTGCCAGCCCCTCCGATAAACGTGTCGGCGCCACCGCCACCGTACAAATTGTCGTTGCCCGCGCCGCCGGTGATGATGTTGTTACCGGCGTTGCCGGCACCGGTAAAGTTACCGGTGCCGGTGTAGGTCAGGCGCTCGACTTCGGCGCTCAACGTCATGCTCGACAGCGAAGTACGTACCTCATCGTTACCACCCCCGGCCACCTCGATAATGACCGGCGAAGCGTTGCCGTTGATGATGTAGACGTCATTACCCGCCCCGCCCTGCAAGGTGAAGCCGCCGGTGCTCGAGCTGAATACGTCGTCGTAGGCCGAACCGATGATCTTCTCGATGCCGGAGAACGAATCCCCTTCGGCATCGCCGCCGGTGCCGGTGCCAGCACCGGATGCCAGGGTCAGATTGATCCCGGCAGCCGATTGCGAGTAGTCCACCACGTCGACGTTATCGGTCGTGACAGCGCCGCCTTCAAACTTGTCGGCAGCGCTGCCGGCAATAAATGTGTCGCTGAATTTGGAGCCGCGAATCACTTCGATGCCGTTGAAGGTGTCGCCAGTGGCGATGCCGGTGTGGGCACCGGTTTTAAGGTTGATCGTCACGCCCACAGAAGAATCGTCATAGCTGACGGTATCGTTGCCGGCGCCACCGATGAATGCGTCTGCACCCGCGCCCCCCATCAATACGTCGTTGCCGACGCCACCGGTGATGATGTTGTTACCGGCATTGCCGGTACCGGTGAAGTTGCCGGTTCCGGTGTAGGTCAGGCGCTCGACTTCGGCGCTCAACGTCATGTTCGTCAGCGAAGTACGCACCTCATCGTCACCCCCTCCGGCGAGCTCGACGATCGTTTGATAGGCAGGACCGTTGATCCCGTACAGGTCGTTACCCGCCCCACCCTGCAACGTGAAGGTCCCGGCACCGGTGGTGAACACATCGTCCTGTGCCGATCCGACGACTTTCTCGATATTGGTGAAGGTATCGCCCTGGGCATC
>NZ_QAIU01000134.1:51406-51659 GCF_003061205.1 Pseudomonas sp. HMWF006 | reverse complement strand
ATGTTGGCTTCGACGCCGCTGACGAAGGTGTCGGCGTTTTTGCTGCCGACAATGATCTCGATGCCCGAGAACGTATCGCCCGCAGCGAAACCGGTGTTAACGCCGGTTTTCAGATTGACGGTCACGCCAGTGGCGAGGCTGTCCTCGTAGCTGGCCGTGTCGATGCCGGCGCCACCGATCAGCTGGTCGGCCCCCGCCCCGCCGATCAGCAGGTCGTTGCCTGCACCGCCGGTAATGATGTTGTCGCCGGCGC
>NZ_QAIU01000134.1:40135-51390 GCF_003061205.1 Pseudomonas sp. HMWF006 | reverse complement strand
GGCTGGTCAGGTTGGTGCGAATCTCGTCGTCACCGCCTCCCGCCAGTTCGACAACCCCGGCCGTACCCGCACCATTGATGATGTAGACGTCGTTACCGGCACCCCCGTAAAAGGTGGTGCTGCCGGCGGTCACGGTGAACACGTCAGCCTGGGCCGAGCCGTAGAAAGCTTCTATGTTGCTGAAGGCATCCCCTTGCGCATCGCCACCGCTGCCGGTGCCGGCTGAGTTCGCCACCGTCAGATTGACGCCCTGTTCCGAGCCGGCAAAGCTCAATGTGTCGAAACCATTGCCGCCATCAAAGGTGGTTGCCGCAGCATCGCTGACAAAATTGTCGGCGTAGCTGGAACCGCGAATCACCTCGATGCTGCTGAACGTGTCGCCTGTGGCAATGCCGGTATGCACGCCGGTCTTGAGGTTGACCGTCACACCGACACCCGAAACGATATCTTCATAACTGGCCGTGTCGATACCCGCGCCGCCAATCAACTGGTCGGCCCCGGCGCCCCCGATGAGCACGTCGTTGCCCGCGCCGCCGGTAATGATGTTGTCCCCGGCATTGCCACGCCCGGTGAAGTTACCGGTACCGGTAAAGGTCAGGCGCTCGATTTCGCCGCTCATCCCCATGCTGGCCTGGTTGGTACGAATCTCGTCGTCGCCGCCTCCAGCCAGTTCACCAATAGCCATGGAATCTTTGCCATTGAGGATATACACATCGTTACCGGCGCCGCCGTAGAGCGTCACGCTGCCGGAGTTCACGGTAAACACATCGGCATTGGCAGAGCCGGTGATGACCTCGATGTTGCTGAACAGGTCGCCCTGGGCGTCCCCTCCCAGACCGCTTCCGGTGGTGCCATTGACGGTAATGTTCACGGCCTGCTCGGACGTGGCGTAGCTCAGAGTGTCATAACCACCGGCACCGTCGAAGGTATTGGCCTCGGCATTACCGACGAAGTTATCGCTGTACACCGTGCCCCGGAAGGCTTCGATCCCGACGAACGTATCGCCCTTGGCCAGACCGGTGTTGACGCCAGTCTTCAGGTTGACGGTGACGCCCACCCCCGAATTGTCATCCTCATAACTGGCCGTATCGATGCCGGCACCGCCAATCAGTTGGTCGGCACCCGCGCCGCCGATCAGTACGTCATTGCCATCGCCACCATTGATGATGTCGTCACCGGCAAGCCCGCGTATCTGATCGTCTCCTGCAGTACCCATCAAAGTATCTGCACCATCAGAACCATAAATTACAGCCATTACATCTTCCTTGTGTGGGTTGGAAACTACGGTGAAACCTTGTGCGAAAGCTTCCTGAATTCCTTGTTGCCGAACGATGTCCTGGCTCAATGAAGCAAATCATATGAAGTTTTGACGCGTAACTTTCTTTGGGCGTGCGGAGTGCAAGTTTCAAACCAACAACCCGACGAACGGTGGGTTATTGAAATTTTGAATTTCCCCAGGGTAAAAAAAAACCGACGCCCAAGGCGTCGGTTTTCAGTGGCAGAGCGGTTTCGACACAATCAGGTCATCTGAATGATGGTCTGCATGATGGTGCTCTGGGTCGAAATGGTCTTGGCGTTCGCCTGATAGTTGCTCTGGGCCTTGATCAGGTCCACCAGTTCATTGGTCAGGTTCACGTTCGACTCTTCCAGCGAATTCGACACGATCGACCCCAGGGTGCCGGTCTTCGGCGCATCAACACCCGCCACACCCGAAGCAAAGGTTTCCTTCCAGCGAGTACCGCCAATCGGCTGCAGGCCTTGCTCGTTGGCGAAGCTCGCCACGGCTACCTGACCGATCGCCTTGGTCTGCTGGTTGCTGAAGTTGGCGGTCATCACACCGGTCGAGTCGATGGTCAGGCTGGAAATCTGGCCAGTCGCATAACCGTCCTGGTATTGCGCCGTACGCGCGGTCGGCGAGTTGAAGGAGGTGGTCAACGACATGTTGAACGCGATACCGGTCGGGTTAGCCTTGGAACCGTTCGGCCCCCAGGTCACAGGCGTGGTCGCCGGATTGGTCACGACACCTGGTACCCAACCGGTCATGGTCAGGGTGTTGCCGGCCTGGGTCCAGCCAGCACCTGCCGTCACGGTATTGATGGTGCCGTCAGAGTTGAAGGTGATGTTGTGGGTCAGCGGCGTCAGGGTGTTGTTGGCCGGGTCCGATGGCGTACGACCATCCATGTAGGTGTAAACGCTCCAGGCATTGGTACCCGTTTTCACGTAGTACTGATCCATGCGGTGCTCGTTACCCTGAGTGTCAAAGACCGGCGTGGAAATCAGCTTGTTATAGCTGTTCAGATCGGTGGGACTGAACGGCGCCACGGTAGGTTTGACGTCCTCCGAGTTCAGGTTCATGGTCTGGTCGATCTTGGTGGTCGCGTTCGGCTTGAGGGACGAGGTGTCGATCTTCAGGTCGGTCAGCACACCGGTCATGATCTTGCCGTTGGCATCGACGCCATAACCCTGCAAACGGTTGCCGTTGTTGTCGACCACGTAGTTTTCAGCATCGGTCTTGAACGCACCGGCACGGGTGTAGCTCAGGGAACCGTTGTCGCTGAGGATGAAGAAACCGTTGCCCTGGATGCCCATGTCCAGCACGTTGCCGGTGTTGTTCACGTCACCCTGGCCAAACTGCTGGGAAACGTTGGCCAGACGCACGCCGTTACCGACGGTCTTGCTGCCGGTGCCCAGGCGGGTGGCCGAGTACACGTCTTCGAATTCTGCACGGGACGCCTTGAAACCGGTGGTGGCCACGTTGGCGATGTTGTTGCCGGTGACGTCCAGTTGCTTGTTGGCAGCATAGAGACCGCTAAGGCCGATATTGAAAGACATATTCCACTCCTTTGTGCCGGTTAGTCGGCTCTATATACCAATGGTTTGTACTTTGGACAGCGCGACGCTGCCCAGGCCCGCCAGGTTCAGCATCAACTCACCGCCGGTCTGGCTGATGGTCACGCTGTTGACGGTGGCCGGCAGATACGTGATCAGCGAGGTGGCCTTGCCGTCGTAAGTGGCGCTGGCAGTGAACGTGTAAGTGCCCGCGGCCGCGACCGCACCGGACGCGTCCTTGCCGTCCCAGATGAAACTGGCGTTGCCGGCCTTCTGGGTGCCCATGTCGATGGTGCGCACGACTTTGCCGTCGGTATCCTTGATGGTGACCGAGACAGCGCCGGACGCCGGAACCACCACAGAGCCATTGAAGCTCTTGCTGGTGTCGACCACGGCCTTGTCGGTCTGAGCGATGACCGAGCGACCGACCAGCGACGACGCCTGCAGGGCCTGCGAGGAGTTGTAGTTGCCGGCGATGCCACTGACGGTGGTGTTCAGCGTGGTGATGCCTTCCAGGCTGCTGAACTGCGCCAGTTGCGCGACGAACTCGCTGTTGTCCTGCGGATCGAGCGGGTTCTGGTTTTTCAGCTGGGTGACCAGCAGTTGCAGAAACGCATCTTTGCCCAGGGCCTGCTTGCCGGTGGCGCTATTGGTGGCTGCAGCCAGGCCGCCGGTGGTCGTCCCGGTCTTGACCGAAGAATTGGACAGGACGTCCTTGATATTCACGCCGCTGGTGGAATCGGAAACACTCATGGCAGTCGCCCCTTATTACTGACCGAGGGTCAGTACCTTCTGCATCATGGTTTTGGCGGTGTTCATCATTTCGGCGTTGGTCTGGAACGAACGGCTCGCGGAAATCATGTCAGCCATTTCTTCCACCACGTTGACGTTCGGGTAGTAGACGTAGCCCTTGGCGTCGGCGGCCGGATGGTTCGGCTCGTAACGCGCTTCGAGGTTGCTCTGGTCTTCGACCACACCAAGCACCTGCACGCCTTGACCGGCAGCGTCCTGACTCTGGAACAGCGAGTTGCTGCCGCCGTTCTGGCCGCCCTGGAACATGGTGGCGAACACCGGGTGACGGGCGCGGTAGGTCTGGTCGATGCTCGACGAAACGGTTTCGGCGTTGGCGATGTTCGAGGCCACGGTGTTCAGACGCGTGGTTTGTGCGCTCATGCCGCTGCCGGCAATGTTGAAAACGCTGGACAGGGACATGGATTACTCTCCGCGCAGGGCTGACACCAGCCCTTTGAATTTGCTGTTGAGCAGGGTGAAGCTGGCCTGGAAGCCGACCGCGTTTTCCGCGTAGTTCGACTGCTCCAGTTGAGCGTCCACGGTGTTCTGGTCGATCGAAGGCTGCATCGGCGTGCGATACATCAGCGATTCGTCGCCATTGCCCAGACCTTCGGCCTCGATGTGACGGCTGTTGGTCATGTTCAGGGCAAACGTGCCACCGCGTTTGGTTTTCTCGGTCTGTGCTTCGAGCACTTTGGAGAAGTCCAGATCCCGCGCCTTGTAGTTCGGGGTGTCGGCGTTGGCGATGTTGTTGGCCAACACTTCGGCACGCTGGGCGCGGAAGCCCAATGCCTGTTCGTGAATGCCGAGCGCTTTGTCGAAGCTGATGCTCATGTCGGGAACCTTCAGGTGACCGGTTTTTCGTACCTGAGCTTTAGCAAGCACCGTGCCAAACAGAAGAACCCCCGTAAACCGGGGCCTGGCGGGGGATCGGCAATGCGGCAATGCCAGAAAAGCGGCAACCGGTTTCCGCCGGATGCCGCTTTTCTGCCGCTTGCCCCCCTCTCTCACCCACCAATGCCCTCTGTAGGAGTGAGCCTGCTCGCGATAGCGGTGTGTCAGGCGCCGATGATGTTGGATGTATTACCGCTATCGCGAGCAGGCTCACTTCTACAGGGGGTTTGGGGTGAATTGAGACTGAATGCCAGGCACAAAAAAAAGGGAGGCCTTTTAGGGCCTCCCGTTTTTTGTGTTGCCGCAGCCAATCACTTCGCCTGGTAAATGATCCCCGGGCTGCACTGGACCATCTGGTAATGATCCGGCAAACCGTTCAGCGCTTCGGAAGCGCCAAGGAACAGATACCCGCCCGGTTTCAGCGTGCTGTGAATGCGCAACAGGATGTCTTTCTTCACCTCGGCGGAGAAGTAGATCAGCACGTTGCGGCAGAACACGATGTCGAACTTGCCCAGACTGGCGTAGCTGTCGAGCAGGTTGAACGAACGGAATTCCACCCGGTTCTTGATCGGCGCCTTGATCACCCAGCGCCCCGGCCCTTTCGGGTCGAAGTAACGCTGCAGACGGTCGGCGGACAAGCCGCGACCAATCGCCAGGCTGTCGTACTCGCCGGTCTTGCAGTTGGTCAGCATGCTGCCGGACAAATCCGTGGCAACGATCTGCACGCCCATCTTCAACTGGCCGAGGTTGCTGCGCTCGAACTCGTCGATCGACATCGACAGCGAATACGGTTCCTGACCCGACGAGCACGCCGCCGACCAGATCCGCAGACGCTGGTTGGGGCTGGCCTTGATCGCCTCGGGCAGCACCTTGTTCTTCAAGACTTCAAACGGATAGGTGTCACGAAACCACAGGGTTTCGTTGGTCGTCATGGCATCGACCACCTGCTCGCGCAAACCGCTGCGCGGCTGGGTCTGGATGCGCTGAACCAGCTCACCCAGGGATTTGATGCCTTGCTGCTCCATCAGTTTGTTGAGACGGCTCGAGACCAGGTACTGCTTGTTTTCACCGAGCAAAATGCCACAGGCTTTTTCCAGGAAGACCCGGAACTGTTCGAAATCCAAATTACCCGTAGACAATGATGCCGCCTCTTAAATCGTGTTGACCGCCAGGGGCAAAGCGCCCCTAGCTGATATCTGCTGCTTTGATCCGGTCGACTACCCGGGATGCCAGGTCATCAGGACGGAATTTGGCCAGGAAGTCATCGGCACCGACTTTCTTGACCATCGCCTGATTGAATACCCCCGACAACGAAGTATGCAGGATGATATGAAGCTTTTGCATGCGTGGATCGCTGCGGATTTCCGCCGTCAGGGTGTACCCGTCCATCTCCGGCATCTCGATGTCGGAAATCATCATCAGGAACTCTTCTTCCGGCTTCTTGCCCTCGTCGACCAGCTTGCGCAGGTAGTCCAGCGCCTGCTTGCCGTCGTTCAGCGCCACCACTTCGACGCCGACCGTCTGCAGGCAACGCGTGACCTGCTTGCGCGCCACCGACGAGTCATCGACCGTCAGCACGCGCAGCGACAACGCCTTGCTCTGGGTTTCGACGTCGACCACACCCACCGAAATCGCTTCCGGTGTCGGCGCCACTTCCGCCAGCACTTTCTCGACGTCGATGATTTCGACTAACTGATTGTCCACTCGAGTCACAGCGGTCAGGTAGTGATCGCGACCCGTGCCCTTGGGTGGCGGATGGATCTCTTCCCAGTTCATGTTGACGATGCGCTCCACCGAGCGAACCAGGAAACCCTGGGTCTTGGTGTTGTACTCCGTAATGATCACGAACGGACTGTTCTTGTCTTTCAACGCCCCGGAACCGGTCGCCATTGCCAGATCGAGGATCGGAATGGTTGCCCCCCGGATATTCGCCACCCCGCACACGACAGGACTGGACTTGGGCATCAACGTCAGCGACGGGCATTGCAGCACTTCCCGCACCTTGAACACGTTGATTCCGTAGAGCTGCTGACCGTCGAGACGGAACAACAACAGCTCCAGGCGATTCTGCCCTACCAGTTGCGTGCGCTGGTTTACCGAATCCATTACACCAGCCATGCCCAGACTCCTACACCAACGCCAAGTGTTGTTGCGACGCACATTCATTGCTAAACGGCACGGCGCTTGCTTTTTAACTCGTATGAACGCTCAAACGACATTTTTCCGACGCCTGACATCTTCCCTTCGCAGAGGGCTTTGCGCGGTGTCCGCCGTTTGCTTCTTTTTCGCTGGCAGCCCTGCCATTGCTGATGCGGTTACCTTGCCTGACATGCTTATCGGCGTCACTCAGGGCTTTCTTGAGTTCACCGTAGAAGACTATCTGGCTACCAGTCAAACGGAAGGCCGCTACGAAATCGAAGTAAACCAGCTCGACCCCCGCATGCACATGCCTATGTGCGACAAGGAATTGACAGCCAGCCTGGAGAGTCCGGCACGTCCGTTGGGCCGGGTAACGGTAAAGGTTCGCTGTGAAGGCACCTCGCCCTGGACCGTGTTCGTGCCCGCTCAAGTCCGCCTGTTTCGCGAGATTGTGACCACCACTCGGCCGCTCAAACGCGCCGGCATTATCGAGCCGCGGGACGTGACCTTGCGCGAGCGCGACGTCAGCCTGATCAATCAGGGATTTCTGACGTCCGTAGACGAAGCGATCGGGCAGAAATTGACCCGACCAACGGTCGCCGATCAGGTGATTACCCAAGTGCACCTGGAACAGGCAGAAGTCATTCGCAAGGGCGATCAAGTGGTCATCATCGCCCGCAGCGGTACGCTGGCTGTGCGAATGCCGGGCGAAGCCCTGTCCAACGGCGGTTTGAAGGAGCAGATCCGGGTGAAAAACCTCAACTCCCAGCGGGTCATCAAGGCGCAGGTCATCGCGCCCGGCCAAGTGGAAGTGGCCATGTGAACCACTGAGCAGAAAACTGGCGCCGACCTCGCCACTTCCCTAAACTGTGCCGCAGCAGGACACGCGCCGGTACATGAGGCTCATTGCCAAATGGGCCTAAAGTTTTCCAGGGGATGGCCGAAAACATGGCAAGCGTCCAAATTCCCAGAGGTTTTTTATCATGGTCATCGATTTCAGCCGTTTGAACAGCTCCTCGTCACTTACAGGCAGTACGCGTACCAGCGCGCCGAAGGAAACCGTTGAAAACGGCACTTCTGCACCGCTGAATACCCCGGCCGAATCGGCCAGTACCGCAAAAAGCGGGGAATCGGTACACCTCAGCAATGAGGCTCAACAGTTGCAGAAGGTCACTGACAAGCTGCGCGATCAGCCTGCTGTCGACAAAGCCCGTGTGGCCGAGTTGAAAGCCGCGATTGCCGATGGCAGCTATAAAGTCGACAGCAACCGTGTAGCCAGCAAACTGCTCAACTTCGAAGCCCAGCGCTAGGCCACCGCCAGCGCGAGGCTTTTGGACGCTTAGAAACCAAGGCCAGCCATGCACGACACTAATTTATTGCAACTGATCATCGACGACTTTGCTCCAGCTCAACAATTGCTGGAGTTGCTGCAAAACGAGTCCCTCGCCTTGCACGGTCGCGACATGCCACTGCTGGAAGAAATTCTGGCGCGCAAACAGGCATTGATCATTCTGCTCGAACAGCATGGCCGCAAGCGCAGCGAAATCCTCGCCAGCCTCAACCTGCCGACCAATCGGCAGGGTCTTGAGCAATTGGCCAGCCAGTCGAGCATCGGCGATCAATTGCTCAGTCAAAGTGATGTCCTCACCGATCTCATTGCCCAATGCCAGGCGGCCAATGTCAACAATGGCCAATCGATCCTGGTCCAGCAGGCTGCCACAGCCAATCAGCTGAAGATCCTCACCGGTGGCGAGCCGCCAGCGCTCTACGACGCCAGCGGAACCTTCGCCAAGCCCGTCAAGCCGCGTACGTTCAGCCAGGCGTGAGCCATTCGATGGGCCCGCACTATCAACACGTGAAGCATGCTGGCAAAATGCCGGCTAGTCATCGTCAAATTTTGTCTGGAGATTGAGAAAACGTGCCAAACGCCCTAAGCGCGGATGATGCTCCGCAGCCACCAAAGGTGCTGACCACGCCCCTGGAAATCTCCAGCAACCTGCGCCAACTGCAAGAGAGTCATGATCCACTGATCATCACCTTCCATGAACGCAGCCAGCGCTTCCAGAGTTATTTGATCAAGGTTGACCGCGACAGCGCCTCGATCGCCCTAGACGAGATGATCCCGCGCGATGGCGAACGCTTCCTGCTGGCCGGCGAACCGTTCAAGGTCGAAGGCTTTCACGAAGGCGTGCGCATTGCCTGGGAATGCACCGGCAGGCTGAACATCGAAGAGTCCGATGGCGACCGTTTCTACACTGGCGACTTGCCCACCGAAGTGGTTTACCACCAGCGCCGCAATGCCTTTCGCGCAGCGCTGAAACTGACCGATCTGGTCAGCGTCGAACTGGGCGGCGAGAAGCTCAAGGCGCCAATCAACGGCAAATTGCTGGATATCTCCGCGACCGGCTGCAAGCTGCGTTTCGAAGGTGACATCACTGACCGCCTGCAACTGGGCCAGGTCTATGACCGGCTGATCGCTCCGCCGCTGTTCGGCAACCAGCCGACCTCCGTCGAACTGCGCTATCTGCACTTCGAAGAAAAACTCAACATCACCTTCGCCGGCCTGCGCTTCCACAACATCAGCGGCCCGGCGGCGCGTAATGTCGAGCGCTTCGTGTACCAGTTGCAGCGTGAGGCACGGCGTTTCGATAAGGACGACCTCTGAGTCGAACGCACAATGAAAAAGGGCAGTCCTTGGCGGGACTGCCCTTTTTTTTGCGCTGAATAAATGCTCGGCAGGACATTCTGTGGCGAGGGGATTTATCCCCGTCCGACTGCGCAGCAGGCGTAGGACCATTCAGCGCAGAGCGTCATAAAGATGTGATTGCCGGGCTTCAGGGCCGCTTCGCAGCCCAACGGGGATAAATCCCCTCGCCACAGATTTCCATCCCAGCTCAACTGTCAGGGCCTGGCACCACTGATGTCCGGAGCAGGTTTATCGCCGCCGTCATCCGGGTTTGCAACGGGCTCAGATTCAGGTTCTTTGTCCGGCTCAGGCTCAGGCGTCACCGTCGTCTGCATCTGCTCCTGCACCACCTGCTCATCCACCCGCGGGTCAAGCGCGGCGACCAATGGCGAGCTGGACATGCTGTCCGGCATCGCCACGTGATGCAGCGGCGCGTCGTCGACCTGGTGCAGATTGGTCACCGCTTTCGGACGAATGCGCCACACCAGCACCAGCGCAAAGAAGCTGAAGAACGCATACAGACTTTGGCTGCCGAACAGTTTCATCAGCACACCTGCCAGCAGCGGGCCGATACTTGCGCCGACCCCGTAGGTCACCAGCAGCATCGCCGTCAGCGACACCCGACGATCACCTTCGACGTGGTCATTGGAGAACGCCACGGCCAGCGGATAAAGGCAGAACTGCACCAGCGAACAGAGGAAGCCGACCACGAACAGCACCTCCAGCGGCACCTGCGGCAGGATCGCCAACGGCAATGCCGCCACCGCGAGAAACCCGGCAAAGCAACGAATCAGCAGCGCCCGGTCGTAGCGGTCGGACAACCAGCCCAACGGCCACTGCACCAGCAGCCCGGCGAAAATGCAGCTACCCATGAACAGACCGACCTGCTCGGTCGACAGCCCCTGCTGCGAGGCATACAGCGGCGCCAGACCGTAGAACGAACCGATGATCAGACCGGCCCCCAGCACCGTGCTCAACGACTGCGGCACGCGCTTGATAAAGAAGCGCGGTTCCATCGGCGCCGGATGCAGCGGCGCCGGGTGAATTCGCCGAGTCAGCGCCACCGGCACCAGACACAGGGCGAAACACAGCGCGACCAGCATCAACAGCTCCAGACCCAGGCCTGGGTGCATGACCAGAATCAGTTGCCCCAGCACCAGCCCCAGATAGGACGCGATCATGTAACCGCTGAATACCAGGCCACGCTGGTTGGCGTCGGCCTGCTCATTGAGCCAGCTCTCGATCACCATGTACTGGCACATCATGCCGAGGCCGACGATGGTCCGCAGCACCAGCCACGCCGGCAGCCAGTCGACCAGACCATGCCCGAGCACCGCCGCGCCGACGATCCCGGCACACGCCGAATACGCGCGGATATGCCCGACCCGGGCGATCAAGCGGTGACCGATCTTGCCGCCCAGCACCAGGCCAAAATAGTTGGCCGCCATCAGCGCACCAACCCACAGTCCGTCGACATGGTCAGCGGCCAGGCGCAACGCCAGATAAGTAGATAAGAGGCCCGAGCCGATCAACATCATCAGCGAGGCGAAATACAGCGCTCGAAAGGATTTCCAGATTTGGCGCATCGGCGTTCCGAGCGGCTCCTTGCAGTAAAGACCGGACTATCAAAACGATAGCCCGGTGGCGACAGTACGTCAGGCCTGGGCTGCTAGAACACGCCGTTCCCAGGGAGTGATTTCGTCAAAGAAACTGGTCAACTCCATGGTCTTCGAAGCGATGTAGCCTTCGATGAACTCTTGTCCGAACAGTTCCCTCGCCAATTGGCTACGTTTCAGACGCTCGAGTGCGGCATGCAAGGTACACGGCAGCGAAAGATTGTCCGGCACCTCGAACTCGCCCTGAATCGCTTCGGTCGGTTCGAGTTCATGCTCGATGCCATGCAAACCGGCGGCCA
>NZ_QAIU01000134.1:0-40101 GCF_003061205.1 Pseudomonas sp. HMWF006 | reverse complement strand
CCCGCCGATGAAATGGCGGAACATTGCGGTCGGCTGGCCGCTCTCGTCGCTGAACACATTCTTGCCAGTGGCGATCTCGACGAGGCTCTGGTGAATGTGCATCGAACTGCCCGGCGTGTGCGCCAGCGGCTTGGCCATGCACACCACACTCAGGCCGTGCTTGAGCGCGACTTCCTTGAGCAGGTGCTTGAACAGGAACGTCTGGTCGGCCAGTAACAGCGGATCACCGTGCAGCAGATTGATCTCGAACTGGCTGACACCCATCTCATGCATGAAGGTATCGCGCGGCAGACCGAGGGCCGCCATGCATTTATAGACTTCGCTGAAGAACGGCCGCAGACCGTTATTGGAACTGACGCTGAACGCCGACTGGCCATCCTCGCGACGCCCGTCGAGGCCAACCGGCGGACGGAACGGCTGGGTTGGATCGGTGTTCGGCGCGAAGACAAAGAATTCCAGTTCGGTCGCCACGACCGGTGCCAGACCGCGAGCGGCGTAACGAGCGATAACTTTCTTGAGTTGACCACGGGTCGACAGATTGGAGCTTTCGCCACTCAGTTCATCGGCATCGCAGATGGCCAGGGCACGCGGCTCGTCGCTCCATGGCAGGGGATGGATCATGCTCGGCTCGGCCACCAGCGCCAGGTCGCCGTCATCACTGCCGTAAAACCGCGCTGGTGGATAACCACCCATGATGCATTGCAACAGCACTCCCCGCGCCATCTGCAAACGCCGCCCTTCGAGAAAACCCTCGGCGGTCATCACCTTGCCTCGCGGCACGCCATTCAAATCCGGCGTGACGCACTCAATCTCATCAATGCCGGTCAGTCGCTGCGCGAGTGAACGCTGGCCATCGGTTGTCATGACGCAATCCTTGTTATTGTGCGAGCCGCGAACGGCGACCCGTACAAAATAGGCTCCGGCTGTTCGGAATATCAAGCAGCGTCAAACAAAAATCCGGGTCACGGCAGATAAAGGCTGAACACCCCGCCACCCAACGGCCCGCCGTTGCTGATTTCGGTATGCCCGACCACGCCATTGCGCTGATGCAAAGCAGCAATGCGGTTAGCGAAATACAGGCCCAGGCCGGTGCTGCCGCTGCCGTGATTGATGCCCTGCACGTAATCGGCCTGGCGCTCGAGCATCTCGGCCGGGTAACCGTCGCCGTCATCGTTGATGCTCAACACCAGTTGCCCGGCCTCGTCGCTGACGGTAATCAGCAGCGACTCGCGGGCATAACGAATGGCGTTGTTGATGCAGTTGCCCAACACTGACGCCACCAATTCGCGATCGAAGAACCCCAGCGGGCTCAGCGGATCGACTTCATAGGTGGCGATAATGCCGCGACTGGCGAACACCTCTTGATGCGCTGCCAGTTGCGCCTCGATGAAATCATCCAGCTCGTGATACGCCGGTTGCAGCGGCATCTGGTTGACGCCGAGTTTATACAGCCCGAGCAACTGCACCAGCATGCCGTTGAGGTGGGCGAACTCGAAGTCGATCACGCCCTGCTCTGCCCCGCTGCGCTGCGCTTGAGGCAAGCGCGCCAGCCATTGGCTGTGGGCCTGCATCAGCATCGCCAGCGAGTTCTTCATGTCGTGAACGGTGGAGGCAATCACCGTGGAGAAATCCAGCGCCTGCTCGTCTTGGTTCATTCGCCAAACGCCTTGCTTTTCAGCTTCTGATAACGCGCATAACGCGCGTCGGTGTCGGGCATCAGGCCGACCATTTTCAGGCAGGCCTGACATTCTTCCAGCTCCGCCGACGGCACATTGGTGTCGGTGCCGTGCAGCAGCGACTGGGCCATGTTCAGCGCGATACTGATGTTCTTCGGTTGCATCTTCAGCGCCTTGCGGAACACCTCGCGGGCCTCCACCAGGTTGCCGGTCTTGTACACACGCACGCCCTGACGGTTGAGGTCAGCGGCGGCGTTGCTCGAACTGAGGATAGTCGGGTCGTCGGTGAGCTTGGCAATGTCCTTCATCACCGCCGGATCATCACCATAGATTTCCGCGCAGCTCTTGAGCATCGACGTGCCGGCTTCGGCCTGACCGAGCATCTGCAACTGCTTGGCGACCAGCAGCGCCGCTTCAGGACTCATGAACTGCTCCATGCCGTCCAGACGCATCAGCGCTTGCTCGGTGAGCTTGTCAGCGGTTTCCGCGTCGTTGAGCAACAGGCTGGTGGCCTTCATCAGGCGCGCACGAATCTGCAGGCCAGGGTCGGTCGGGTTCTCCTTGGCCACCGCGCTGAGGGTGGTGTTGATCTCCAGCCGCGTGCGGGTGTCGAGACCGCGCTCGCTGCCCTTGCTGATCAACGCATGAGCCAGACCAAGGTTGCTTTCCGGATCCTTGAACCGCGACTGCGCGCCCTGCGCCACCGCTTGCCGATAAGCGCGCGAGGCGGTGTCGAAGTCTTCGTTGGCCATTGCCAGTTTGCCGAGCAGCGCTTGCCGACGCACCGCCAGCGGCGACAACCGGATCGCCTCTTCCAGCACCCGCTGCGCGCCTTTGGTATCGCCCTCGGCGACCAGCACATCGGCCATGCCGTCGTACAACGCCGGCATCATCGGAAACACTTTCAGCGCTTTCTCATAGACGCCCTTGGCCTGCGCCACCTGCCCACGCTTGAACAGCAACTTGCCCAACCCGGCAAACGCCCACGGCAACGGCCGGTCGGCAATGATGCCGTCGTAAAGGCGCTCAAGGGCTTCGTTCTGGTTCATGTCGCGCAATGCATCGGCGCGATAACGCAGGCACAGCGGCGAATAGCGGATGTCCTGCTTGCACAGCGCAATACAGGCATTGAGCACCTCGACCGGCTTACCGCGATCGAGGGCTTGCAGAATCGGTTTGAGCAACGTCTTGCGCTGCTCCAGACGCTCCAGACGCTGCGCCAGGCCGGAACGGTTGAACGGTTTGGTCAGGTACGCATCCGGCTCATGCTCCAGGGCACTGAGCACCATCGCCTGACTGGTCTCGGCCGTCACCATGACAAACACCGCTTCATGGCTGATGAGCTTTTCCGACATCAGGTCTTCGAGCACCTGCTGGCCGTTCTTCTTGCCGTCGCCGAGATGGAAATCCTGCAGGATGAAATCGTAGGACTTCTGCGCACACATCTTCAGCGCCTGCTCGCCGGTATCGGCGGTGTCCACATCCTTGACCCCCAGCTCACGCAGCATCGAACGCACGGAACTGCGGAAATCCGAGAAATCATCGACGATCAGAAAACTCTTTTGGTGATACGACAGCATCGAGGATTTCCAGGCAATTGAAGTAGGTGAACCGCAGGAGATTTCAGGCGCGCAGATGATAGCTGGAGGCCAAAGGCTATCAAGCGATTTCGCGCGAGTCTGAAGTCGCCGATTGAGTTATCGGCCAGTCGCGGCGTTCTCTTAAGCAATCCGCTCAAGATTCCTGATGCGTGCTGGCCCTGTGCCTCGGCGGAGAGCGCCAACTGCTGCGGATGCTGCTCAAAGTCTGTAGCCTTACAGTCATTTGTAAGAAAAGATGTGCCGCCATTACCCATTGTTCCGATGATGCCAAGAGCCGCGTTTCGGAGTTGCTAAAGCAAGGAGCATTAGATGCACCCCAAGCACCATGACGACTACAAATCCGCCATTTCATCATCAGGCATGGATATTTACTGCCCTGTTGAAGTGGGTGATGCGGATTACTGGATTCCCACCGCGCAACTCGAAGCACTGTTAAACCAAGGTCTGCAGGGACTGTCTTTGGAGGGACTTGCCCTTCGAACCCGCTCCAAAGTGGTAAAGACGCAAGTTTGCAGAGCACTTGGCTACCCCGCTCCAATGTCGTTCAGAAAGACACAGCCACGCTTCCCAGGGCAGCAGCTAGATATCTACACCCAGAAATCGTTGAACCTTCAGATCTGGAACGAAGAGCTTTTCCCCACGCGTCGCTACGCAATCATCCACATAACCGAGGATGACATGGTAGACCGTGTAAAAGTTATAAACGGACAAGAACTCGCGTTACTGGATACCACAGGAACCATTACGACCAAATATCAAGCAGGGTTTGAACTCGGTGTCTGGAATCAGGAGCTTGTTTCGCAATACGACACGCTTCCAATCCAAATGCATGTCCAGTCAGGCTTGGTTTTTGACCGCTGGACAAGTCCTGTGCAAGAGCCAGAAACCGGAATGTTGTTGCCGATCAGCGAAATCTTTTTTCGCTTGGCTCCATTGATCGGCATGTCTTTCCCCGACCCAGGAAGAACCCAAGAGCGCAATCGCGGCGCGGGCCTCCACCGATTGATCTGCCAAGCCCTTGGCTACAGCAGTTACGAGGATAACGGGCAGTTTCCAGACATACGCCACCAGATTCTGGAAGTGAAATTACAGACATCCCGCACCATTGATCTAGGCCTGGTCCTGCCCAGCAGCATTGGCCCTCTGGACATTCAACAAGTGGGAGACTTCCACCCCCGCCACTGTGATACCAGGTATGCCATCTTTTACGCGAACACCAATGGCGTCAACGTAACCCTGACACATTTACTGGTTGTCACGGGGGCAGATTTTTTCGACCGTTTCCGCCGCTTTGAAGGCATGGTTACAAACGGAAAAATCCAGATACCACTACCTCGAGACTTCTTCAGTTAATCCAAACACCTGCCAGACCAGAGCGTTCAGTTCAGAAATCATCTGATCTGCCGCGCTCGACGGCAGTTCTGCATGAATCGCCTTGGCCAGCGCAATGATCGCCTGGGTTTCCTTTCGGGCCGGATCGGGCAAAGGAAACTGTTCAACGTACTGCGTAATGAAACGCCGTCTACCCGCGTAAAGCTTGTTATTGAAACGATGATCATAGAATGACTCGATGAACGTCGAGTTAGCCACCGCCAGGGCCAGCCAGAGCAGATCATTCTCGTCCTCTCGCTCACACTGGATCCAGTAACACTCGCCATTGACGATGCCACCCTCGGTATCCATCCAGAAGGTCGGCTTCTCGGATATATCCGGAAAGACAATCTTTGGCGATGACCAGGCAGCCGGATCCTGAGGCACCCACAGTTCGTACCAGGCCCGGCCTGCTTTTATCACGTAACTACGGGCTTCCAGCACATCACGATGCCCCTTGAGATAACGCGCAGCCAAGGGATACAAGCTCAGATCAACAGCCTTGCGCCCTCCTCCCGACGTCGCTTCATGTGGGTACATGATCTCCTTCATGTGTTTTGCCTGGCTCGGGACACGGGCCTTGAACTGACGCGCACAATGACGAGTGATCAGCGGGCGAAGAAGTTCGGGACGACCACCTGGCAAGTCTGACCAGTCACTACGAACAAACACTTTGTCAGCGGTGGACTTCACTCCCACGCGGATCTTGCCGATCCGACGAAACGTGTTCCAGGTGTTTTCACTGACCGTGGCCAGCCACTGATCGCCGGTTTCCGTTGAAATACGCCATACGCCTTCAGCGTGATCACCGTTTTCCAGCAGACCATGACGAACTGAAAAATTCCGCCCGTCCGGAGTAGACACAATAGTGTTGTCACTCATCGCCAGCGCCTCAAACACGTCCGACGCTTGAATCAAGGCGTTTTCCTTGCATTCATAAATCGTCGAGAAGGCAATCTCTCCAACACTTTGATCCGATGGCGCTTTTATTCCCCTGGCCAACAGAACAGCGGGCAACACCGCCGCATCAAACAGCTTGGTATCGCCGAAATCCCAGACGTGATCGATCTTGAATTGCGACAGCAGAGCTCGCCTAACGGCCTGCCCTGACTTGGTCGTCATAAAGCGATTGGAGGTTATGACCCCGGCCACGCCGCCCTCGGTCAGAACCTGGGAAATGCCCAACAGGAACGGGTAATACAGGTCCACTCGACCAGTCAGACCAAATCTTTGCGCCAATTGCTGAGCCTGCTCGCCCCCCATGATTTGGGTACGAACATAAGGCGGATTGGCGATCACCAGATCGAAAGGCATTGGCGCCTGCGCAGCACTGGATGAAAGATTCGCATCGCCACTCAGACTCAACACATGATCGAGAAAATCCTTTTCTTCGATCAGCAAAGACACATCCGGGAAGACCTTGCGCAGTCGAACAGATGCACGCGCCACAGCGCCGGGATCTGTGTCATAGCCGACAACCCTTATCCGATTCAGGATGTCTGTCGGCATGCGCATGAGCAGCGCCTCGAGCAGAGCACCATCGCCAACCGCAGGATCCAGAACACGGATTTCACCCTGTGCGGGCAATTCTGCGAGCGAAACCATCTGATCGGCCACGAAGGCAGCAAAATCCGCAGGCGTGTAAACGACGCCAGCTGATTTCTGCTGGTCAACGTCGCCGTATCTGCGCGTGTTGGCAGGAAGGATTGCAAGGTCTGTCGAACTACTCATATGGAACATTTCCGATGCCGGATCAAAAGGATCAAGTCCCCCCGTTAACGGGCCAACCCTTCAAAACCGACAAGAGTACAGGTTTTACAGCCCTCTCCGAACCGCGATTTCGGGTTTTTCGAGCATTCCGATGAAGGAAGCGACAAGACGCCTGATCACGCCGAATCACTATCCAATTGAAGATGCAACAAGAAGGACGAAGGACCGCTAGGATCAGGCCCGCGCAATCTTTTTACCATTACCAAGGAGAGTGACAGAGCAGAAACCGGAAAGCCGCTATGGAGAACGACCCGATGTAACCAAGCTGGAAGTTAAGCCAGTGAAATATGGTGTCCCAGGGCAGGTTCGAACCCTTATCTGGGTGAACCGACCTGGAATCATAAATTCGATATAATATTTATTCATAATAATCAATGAGATAAACCGACGCAAGGAGAATATTTATAATAAGTGCCCAGACTTCTCTTTAAGCCGTGCAAGCTAAGCCATTTAAGCTGAATAAAAGAGAGTCTTCGAAAGGTTTAGGGGGGGAGGACGTCAAGCCCGCTTCAGCACTTGGTTTGAGTGGCCATGTGGAATCGCCCAAGTATATTGGCCGGCTTGAGTAGGTAGATGAGGAAACGAGGCCAGAATGGCGGGATTATCCCGCATCCATTTTCATGAGCAGGAGTTAATCAGAGGAAGGCTGGGTGCATTCTGTCCAGTTTTTATGAATTGAGGACAAAAATTCACTGTGACTTTACCCCGCAGTGAGTATCACCTGCACCTACGTCGCCGCTAGCGCTTCAATCGCCGACCAGTGATGGCTGCTTGCTTCCAACATAGGTAACCATAAAAATCCGCGCTATCAACGAGTTTTGATCCTATAGAGTTGTTTACTATGAGTGCCCCTTCCTCCACTGCGATAAATGATTCGAATTCATTGATCAGACTATCAATTGTGCGATAAGCCGACTCCAACTCGTCAACAACCATCGCTGCCGAGTCAACTGTTCCTGCCTGGTCTTCCTCGGCGTTGGCTTCGAGTATTTTTAGCTCATTCTCTAAATACCTATTAATATTACTGACATCTAATAGCTTAATCCTCAGTTTACGCTCTCTCACCAATGCTTGCTGCTGCGCTGCCTCTATAACATTTGTGTGCTTCACCATCCACTCATCTAAAAGCACTCGGTACCTTTCAGTCTTAAGTAGATTTGAATGCGACACAGCTTTAATTGGTTTCACTTCTGATAGATTGGCACCAGCAACTAATTGCGCGAAGGCAAGCCGCCGTTGATGAGTCATAATCCTCGCAGCCTGTTTCGCCAAATGAGTTACGCATTCTGGAGACGCGCTAACCTCTACACACTCTTCGAGCGCGGCAAGCAACAAAAGCATTGTCTGCTCTACGCTGTTCTGCTGAAAAGCCTTGAATGGATTATTTTTTGAGTAATTCATCTAGCACCTTGACTCCAGGTAATGATGCCCTTCCATTCACCAGATATTTACCCCATTCCTCAGAAGTCATATTTACGAATTCAATTAATCGCCCTATATCAACTGCACCTGCTTCAATCAGCTGTCGAATAGTAGCCATTAAATGAATCTGAGGCTGCGCATCACTAGGAAGCATAATCGCTTCATACAGCTCACCTTTTTCCGCCAAAATCAGACGCACACACCTGTTCATCTTGTCAGTGAAGCCTGGAGATGAGAATTGCGGAAAATCGTATACTTGTTCAACTCGCAATAAAAACTTACTTACAGAGTCTGACGCTACAATTGTTGATTCGCTATTAGCATGAGATAAATTACTATCTGAATTTACAGTCAAGTATTTAGGAGCGACACTATTATTCTCACCTTTCACCAGCATTACGTCCAACGACCGTTCAATTAGATACCAGCCCATTAGATCCTCCGCCGCTCTATTGAGTTTAGACTGGAGAAGCTGAGCATCTGACTTATTGATATTATTTACAGTACGGGCGTGTCTGATCTTAAGCTGTAAGTCTGCCAGCTCTTCCGCCAGTTGATGCCGTTTCGCAGAAACGGCATAAATGAAGTGTGTGGCAAAAATTGCTTCCGGGCAAATCGAGCATCTTGCATAACCGCCAAGTAATGCAACGATTTTTTCAGGACAATCGAACCCGTACGGGCACAAATGCGTTGAACATGTCATAACTGTAGGAGGTAGATCTGAAGCTATTACCTGTGAACCAGCACTACCATGCTCACCGCCCGCTCTATATAATTTAGTAAGACCATACTTAACGATGAAGTCAGGAAGCAGGCCTGACTTTATTGATGCAAACAATTCCTTAACAAGATCATTTTCAGAGGTATCAAGATGTTTAATGATGGACGTCTTTGGCTCATCCTTATGATTGAATGCACCAGCCATTCTCTGAATCAAACAGTGCTCACCACGGTTGTAATATGAAGCAGCCGAAGCCGTCTGCCCAGTAGATCTAGCAACTATTTCAGCACTCTCATACTTAAGGAGATCGGTCAAATGAGAAGCACGAGCTCCATGCGCCGTCACTTTGATCCGAAATGAAACTGGCGAGAATGGAGCATCATCTTGAGAGATACGCTCTTGCGCTACACCTACCTCGCGAGGGAGGGACATCGACATCCACTCATCCCAATCATAGAAATGCTTTGAATTACCTAAAGGCGGCGTTGGAATCAAAGCTATGAATTGAGGTCGTCCACCGTAAAAGCCGTGTATCCATTTTTGAAAACTCAACGCTTGAAAGCGATGAATACGTTCATATTGCCCATCGGATATTGGATTACCTGAACTAGGATCGTGAGCAAAAAGACAATTAATTTCTCCCCACTTACTTAACGGCCTACCTTCATAAAACACTGCCCGATCAAAAGCTGATACACCATCCTTGACCATTTGTTTACGCCAAGCATTCTGGACATCTAATGAGGCGATGACTATATTTCGACAAATAACGGTGAATGGTTGCTCATAAATTTTATCAGTATTAACATATAAAACATCCACCCCATAGATCTCGTCAACATTCCGACGCGCAAAATAATCATATGTTTTACAATCAAGCCACTGTAAATTCTGCCCCCTCATCCCACCTTGGGAAAGAACAAAGGGAAATATAAATGATGCAGGATTGAAATAGCTGCGGCCGTTATGGAGTACAAACAATAGACAGCGACAGTCTATTTCAGCTATCGGTATAGCGCACTTATCGACATACACAAAGGGGACATAACCCAACTCTGAAAAATTCAAATAATCCTTATTGTACCTAGCTGCCTCCACAGACCGTACATACAAATTCACATCTTGATTGATATGCTGCGTCAAACTCATGAGTGATAACAAAAACTCAGAGTGCAAGCTGAGCAATTCGTCCTCATGTATATTTTTCACCGAGCGTTTTTTCTTCTGTTCTTTCTCTTGAAAAAAAACAGGCTGCACAACGCTATCGCACCCAAATCTGTTATTGGCGTAAATAATTATCCATTCAAAAAACGCTTTAAGCTTGCTAGTCACAGGCTTTGCTACCGAAAAACCTAAAGATTTTGAAAACTCTAGAAAGGTGAATGGCCTTTCTGAGTTCGCTTCACCTCGAGCCTTGTAGAATATGCGACCTTCAAAATTATTCGGTGTGGCAGGATAAACCAATTTAGTGCATGGATTATCGCGAAACCAAGGTGACAAATACAAAAAAAGGTAAAAATTAAACCTTCCAAATATAGAGCCCCAAGCATCTGCTGCTTCATACCCATGCTGCTCTAGGAAGTCGGCCTCGAGCTCCAGCCATAGAGTTATTTCATTTGAGCAATGGATATTGTTTTTTCGCAGAAGCTCTCCAAGCTGAAAGCACTGAATTTCCGCAGGCCCGAACAAAGTCATATGGCATGTACTACGCTGTTCTTTAACAGTCTGCAGCACACCATCTGCAGTTAGAAAAGGACTAAACAGCTTTTCTACAATACCTTTGTCAGCTATTCGCTGCCTGCGCGCGCTTCTGCCAGCCCGAAACAAGACTGAAGCCTCCGATATATCTTCCGAAAGCTGACCGGGAAAAACAGAATTGATATGGGCAAATAACTGAGCAAACGGGATCGGTGATATCTCAAAGCGTCCATTGGGGGAAAGCTTAGTTTTGCGTGCATACTGCCATGCTACGCAATCGTCCAAATTAATATCTGCTGGCGAAAACCAATTAGATGCGAACAAAACTTTAGTTGACATATCCGCTAGGCGCTTCGCTTTTCTCTCTGCAAAGTTCTGATTATCACGAGCCTTTGACTGAGGAGAGTTATAGAGATTTTCAAGCTGAACAGACCGCATCAAAGGAGTATAGCAATTCACTCCATTCTCTGGATCATCCATCCATGTGCCCTTAGGCCTTGAAAATTTGTACGGCAACAATACACACTCAGCTTTGTACATCAACATCAGTATTATGCGGCAGCCTGTACGAAACGTATTTCGAAGATTTTTTTCTCCGAAGCTACCAATCCCGATAAATTTTTCAAAATCTCGCTGACTATTACGTCCAGAGCGCCGATAAGCCTCCAGACAGAAACTATTCATATGAATTAGTAGTTCTTTTGAATCATAATTAGCGTAGCCACAAACTTCGAAAACCTTCCAGAACCCCCAGATATCAGCTTGTGTTTTCCTGATCTCCGAAAGCTGCCGCAAAACTTTAACCGCATCATGTAAAGCAATATCAAGCTCGCGTTTTTCTTTGAGAAATATTAGTTCAAGAGAAATATTAATCATGCAGCCTTGGCCTCTTGAGCTTTCAATTCCCCCTCAACCATTTTCTTGAATGTTTTAGCCCGATCCATATGATAGATGAGCATGAGCTCATTAAAGCTCTTTTTGTGCCGGTTATCTCTCATACTGAACGCCAGCGCGAGCTTTTCTTCGATCTTCACCTTATCTATGATTGCGTATGTTTGAACGCTTTCAACCGAAGCATGCCCGGTTAGGAGAATTATCTCACTATCCGAAAGTCCCATGCCTTCTGTGTGTAATATAAAATTTTTAAGGAACACGCAAAAACTATGTCTCAGGCTATGAAGCTTCATTTTATAAGGCTTAATAAAGTCTTCCCCCAACACTTCTGTAGCAGCAACTTGAAAGGGCCGGATCACATTGAATTTATAATCACAAAAACGAAGAGGCTTAGCATCCGCGCCTTGAAATATAAAATTGTGTCTAGCCTTAGCGTCGTACTCATACTTCATATAAAGAGAAAGCGCTTCAAAAAACATCTTTGCATAGGGCTCAATCAAAAATGTGAACTTCGTACGCCGCCCTTTCCAGCTCAACCTATTTATTTCTATTTCACCCAATCCAATATAAGAAAGCTTTATTTCTTCGCGCTCTTTAGGATTTACTGCATACACTTTAGCTTCAGAGAAATCTATATCCTCCCAAAGCAACTGCAACACTTCGGATATCCGCAAGCCTGTAGCAGCCAAAAGGCACCAAATTGCTGCGTCCCTGTAACATGTGGCGCGCTCGACTAAGCTTGAAATAAGCTCCAATGGGAAAAACTTTGACTGATCAATTATCTGAACCTGTGGATTATTCCTCGGGATGTCGCGATATAGCCTCTGCGATCTACCGACATTTTTCCTACCTGTGCCCCACAGACTTATCCTACCAATTAACAATATACGACTTGAAAACTCCTGTAATGCCGCAAGTAAATTGATAGATAAATCCATCTCAAGCTTTGACGCAGAGCTATTACGCAGGTCAAAAAGAAATAGATTATTGAGACACAGAAACTGCGTCACAACCACATGATAGTTCCTGGCTGTCCTTGACGACACACCACGACGAGGGCACTCAATACTGATATTTTTAACGAGCTCATCAGCGGACTTGTCCCCATGAACCAGGTACGAGTAATAGCCGTTGCACAATTGGTTAGCTACAGATGCCGACACAACGCCCGCGAGATCAAACCCTGCAAACAGATAACGTAAGAAACCAACCAAACAGTAGAGATATTTTTTTACGGAATTAGGTGACATACTGGCATCGATCATTTCCGTGAGAAATGTCCGAAACGGGATAAATTCAACTCCGCGTCCCGTCTCATCTATGCAAATCAGCTTGGGACAGCTACGCCCTTTATAGACGGATGCAACGAGATTGAACTTGTACATACATCTAACTCCCGTCATGACAGACTGCACGAGACCAAATCTCATCACCGCCGAAGAAATACTTCTGAAGAAAAAGAGCGCACGCTTTTCAGAAAACCACACAGACAGCACGAATAACTCGTGCTTGAATCGCTAGCTGGCGGCATTGTCTTCGTCAGATTCGGATGTAATGCGGAAAAATCCACTCCATGGGTGACCGCAATAGCTTGGAAGATCATCGGGGAGCCAGGAATCGCGCACGCTGAAATAAGAGCAAGCCACGCCATGCTCTTGCTCCAGTTGCTTGCATAGCGTTTTGACGATCAGTTGCCGCTCGCGCAGATCGCGCCCACGGCCAAGTTCGTTCAACGTACCCAGATACCGACCAGACTTGTTCACAACCACGCGCCCCCCCTTCAAGAGCGCTCGCACATAGGGGTGGGAGTTATCCTCGAAGTAAACCCAGCAGCCGCCACGTTCTTGGGTCTCCTTTTTCAAGGATGAAGCCTCCAGAGCGGAAACGCGCTCCGTGAAATCTGCCACAGCTATGGCAGCAGCTTCATCGGAAACCGTCATGCAAGATTTGAAGTCAAAGCACGCCGCTCTCATCGAAGCTTCCTGCTCTAGCGCAGTGAGCCCGTCCAGCTCAGCCGGCAATCGCTCACATACCAGGAGATGGTCAAAGTGATCTACCGATACAAGCCGCTGGTCGATAAGGGACAAGATGTCGTACTGAAGCCTCAAGGCATCAGCCTCGGTGGCTACTACCACACCGACTTGTGACCACTTCTTTTGGGTCAGATCTAGCCCCGGCAGCTTTTCTCCAAGGTGCCCTTCTCGCTCAATTTTTTCGATGGCGCGGCGATAATTCCGGGTATAAGGCCAGCGCCATTCCAACTCCGCCGTCTGACTACCGAAGATATCAAGCTGACCATCCAGATAGCGGTACTGATTGCGCCAAATCTCTTCCTGGGTCACAGGCTCCGACGGGTGACTTGCTTGAAGCATCGCTCGCAGGTTTTCACCCCGAACTACCTTCGTTGCGCCAGCTTGCTCCGCTAAAGGCGTAGGGAAAGTGATCGCGTACTGGGTGACAGCACCGCTAGCCGCTGCCAAGCCATCTCGAACAGCGACTAAATCAGAGACGCTAAAACCTGAAAAACAAACAGCAGGATGGCTTCCCTGAATCGTCGCATGCCCATTCCTGACGCCGAAGGTGGCCCAGATGTGATGGAAGCGAATAGCGACCCTCAATAGGAACCGTCCAGGCCAGCAATCTTCAGCCCAACAGTTAAGAGCGAAACTTTCCGGTATGAAATCGGGCCGTGAGCCGCTAGTGAGATCGACGTCTCGAAAATAATGTACGACGCGATTGGGCTGTTCGACATCAGTTCGCTGCGCCATATGAGCTCCTTTTTTTAGGACAAGCGGCCTTCGCCTCTTAATTAGAGGTTTTTGATGAGAGTGTTTTTGTACCCTTGTAGTGCATAAAAAATAGACCACCCAAGCACTTCAGGCAAGTAACCACGCACAAAAAAAAATAAACTTCTCACACCAAAAAATAATTATGCACTTATTGACTCATACACATAACACCAAAATAAAATCAAATACATCACAAGCACAAACAAATCAACAATACGTATAAATCTTTGTCAATGATCCTTCCACCAAACCAACAATACCCCTAAATAGCAATACGCTCTCATAATTACGACCCCATATTTCCGCGCCAATAGATCGTCTAGCTTTTCTATCTATATCAATGGCTTGGTAGCCCCCCCACCTCTTTGGTCGGCGCTTACTCACCCAAGACATCCTCATGCGGCCCTTACACACTTACATTCAGTCTCCAATTTTTCCCATCCGACAAGCTAAAGCGCACGACTTACAATGACAAACGAAAGGTATATATATCAAACGCTCTTCATAGGCTTATATCGCTATCAAATAGTGCAATGAAGGGGCATGGGTATACTTTCACTATACTGTTCATCCGTCGCAAAACTTGTAGACACCTCTGTTATTTCTTGACCACTTCACCCCCTTGGTCTTCAGTTCCGCTACTACCTAGGAGATAAGTCCATGAGATTTTCAACCTTGTTCCACCCGGAATGCGCTCCCGTAGCTCTCGATGATACTTTCCACTACGTCGTGCTCAGCGCTCTTCAGTGGAAAACACCCAATCTTGATCTGCTGGTATCTGCCGGCAAGCAGCGCTTCGCCGTTCTTTATAACCAACCGTTAGAGGAGAGATTCGCCATTGAGACTCTCGAACAGGCTCACATCCAGGGCGCAATGTCTGGAGTGAAACTGGTTGCTGTCCACAAAGGCGTACTTCGTATCTTCTTGAGTGACGAGGTGGAGGGCGCCACCTTCCCAGCCATCGAAGCCTTGTGGGAACCGATCAAAGAACTGGAACTCAATCGACGGCTGGAGGTGGATTTTTCGTGTGAACATGAAGTCTATTCTGGCCGTTCCGAATACTTGTTCTGGTCTGCAGTCAAGGAAGTGCTTGAGTCGAATAGACTGGGGATTGAGCGGTATGAAACACCCGTTCTCCATGACTGCGCAGAGGAAATATCTAGCGGCGATGACCCATCATCTCATCAGTATCATATTGATATCCGTCAGTCTTTCTCCTCTGAAGCAGTAATGCCCACCGGAATCTGCCCGCACGTACTGGAGCATGTAGATTCCATGGTCGGTCACTCCAGCACTTCAATGTTGGAGTGTTACATCTGCCCGCCTCAAAAATGGAAGATGCCTTAGAAGTTTCGTCGAACTGCAATAGGACTGGTCGAAGCATCGCCACATTTGAGAACGGTGTTGAGCGCTCTCCAGTGGAAAGACGCCAACCTTGAGGTAATGACCAAGGCAGCCAAGCAACGCTTTGCCGTCCTGGCACTACCGGGCTTCCATCCTCGCGTCTGCGCGCTCCGCTTGCCAGTGGTACGACAAATCAAAAGCCTCATCAAACACTCGCGAACACACCTCAAAGAGAGGCACCGATGCAGCAGCAGTCTCCATACGTAATACATCGCGAAATCCTACTCAACGGCATGTATGGAACAGCCAATCGGTTGCAAGAGTTCGTCCTCTGTCAGCTCGATCCTTGTAGGTACACTTTCGACATCGATGAGCATCGCGGAGGGTTCGACAGTGTTCACCTTCAGATCTATCAGGACATGAAGCAGTGGTTCTGGGACAACGGCCCATCAAGCGCCGGATTTAAAGAAATCGCCGAAGCACTGCAAGCCAGATACACCGAGTAAAAAATCGGTTTTCAAACACTGTAGCTAGGTAACAGTCCTCCAACAAATCAGCCCCAGCAGCTGCGCTTGAGCAAACCTATATCTCTTCAAAAAAAATCGCTTAAGGCTCAAGGTTTTTCGAAACCAACCGTTTGTGATGGGTAAGTACCCTTTTTGAGCAACGGCTTTGACCCTCTTTACACATGACTTCGCACAGCGCCTGAGCGGCGCCTTAACGTTCCCCTGCACCATTCTTGGCAACCGCCAGCGGCGCACATGGGAGCGGCTGATCAGCTATATCGAATCGTCAACCTGCACAGCCGAATTCAACAAATCGGCGGCCTATGCCGAGGGATATGCACAAGCGTTGGTCGATAGTGACCAGATCGGCATATCCATCGAACGAGATCTTTTGATCATTGCGACGGTGGATGCATGGCGATGCGCCCGTACTTACCCGAATACTTCGACCAACCTGAGTTACCCAGGAAAACCATGACTTCCATTTTTAAACGCTACGCCGACGGCGGAACATCAGACCTGCACATCCATATGCCGCAGCGTCTTCTGCCCACGACCGTCAGTCATTATCCCCTCGAGGTCTTAGTGGGCAACTGGGAAAAGTATCTGGTAGACCCCTCCTCCGCTCGTGAGCAGTTTCCGTGGGCTGCGCGATTCGTTATGGGCATGCCCATTCCATCGTGGGCGCGTGGGTTGGATTGGAACCTTGGTCAGAAGTCTCGCTTCATCTCTGCAGTATGGTCGGGCGGGGATCTGGGGAGCTATCTCACGAATGACTGGTACGAGCCAGTGATCGGTAGCAGGGCATTAGCCGAAAACAGTGAAATCTTGATTGATGGCCAGCAACGCCTTCACAGCCTGGAAGAGTATCTCCTCGACCGGTTGGCGATTCCTGATGCACAAGGTCAGCCAAGGATTTGGTCTGAGCTCGGCAACGGCGAAAGGAAACGCTTTCTGTCGACGATCTTTACCCATGTCCGGGTGTCGTCTAGTGACGAGGTGGCATTGCGCAAAACGTATGATCTTTGCGCACAGGGAGTTGTGTCTCGATCATTTGATCAGCGCACCTTTCGGTAATCATCAACGCTGCGGTAGTGGTGGCATGCCCTTGCAGGGACGGCTGTCGTTAACCAAGCCATGTCTACGACAGGTCTTGGCCCTGCGGGCTTCCATCCTCATGCCCTCCGACCTTCCAGGTCTGCGCGCTCCGCTTGCCTGGCAACGTGAGTCACTCCCTATTAGCAGCATTAATCACGCAGGGAGAAGACGGCCTTTATAGTGATCAGATCACTCCTAACAAGGTAGCCTCCGCTTAAGGGTATGCTCGTAACATACTGATTTTTCGTCGGAAATCTCGAATAATCGACCTTTCTTCCTTGACCCCTGTAGCCCCGTAGGTTTCATTTCACACCACAACCTCGGAGAGATGCAGTTTGAAATCCAGGATGCTGAGCTCGCATGTAGGTCTGTCTTTTGCGTGCCCTACCGGGCCGGCTGTCGTGAACCAGACCCGGCGATGCTCGCCGTTGTCCCGGCCCTGCCGGGCTTCCATCCTTACGTCTGCGCGCTCCGCTTGCCTCAAAGAAAAGGCATAGGCGCTTGCAGGAAAATAAGAGGTCTCTCCAAGCTGGGAGACCTTGCTAAGGGAGAACTCTGTGATGCATCAGTCACCATACGAACAACACCGCGACATCCTTTTGAACGGTATGTACGGAACAGCCTATCGGTTGCAAGAGTTCATCCTCTATCAGCTCGATCCTTGTAGGTACACTTTCGACATCGATGAGCATCGCGGAGGGTTCGACAGTGTCCACCTTCAGATCTATAAAGATATGAAGCAGTGGTACTGGGACAACGGCCCATCAAGCGCCGGTTTTAAAGAAATCGCCGAGGCACTTCAAGATAGGTACACCAAGCAAGCCCAGCAGAATCTAGAGGAGCTGTATCTCCTCCGAGCGATGCAGCCAAGCGATTTTCCTGCTGAGCCTGGCGAGATACCTGCAGACTCTCATAGGCATGCAGTTGAGCGAGCTGAGCTGTTTCACAAGGAGTATGTCGGCAAAGGGTTCATCAACGAGTAGACGTAGTCTACCGTTCCCCTCCATCCAACTAGACATGGGGCAAAACCGATGGCATGGCTATTTTGGAAAGACAAACGTCCTGCCTGGGTGCAGGCAGAAGAACGAGAGTTCATCAACGCGGTGAATAGCCTGCAATCGCTGCAGACAACTCCTCGTGGCGGGATGAGGATTGATCCTGAAGAGCTCAGGGATCAGATCCTGGATTCACGAGAACGATACAAAGATCTGGTGAAGAGGTAGCGATCCTAAGTGTCAACTGGTTGGGTGCCTGACACAGCTGTTCACTCAGGGGCGGATTAGTGCGTGCCCCTGCGGGGAATGGCTGTCGTGAACCGAGCCTTGGCAAAGCCCACGTCTCGGCCCGTCGGGCTCCATCCTGCTCGCCGCGCTCCGCTTGCTCCTATCGATCCGACATCGCGACCTACAGGGTACGGGACTGACCCGGTCGTTCTGCTCAGCACGTGGGAGCATCAGACACTTGAGCAGCTATTGAAGACGCTGTCATAAGGGTTAGATTGCGACGGGGCATCACCAAATGATCCCTCGCACCCTAGCTTTAACTGTTCAGTTTCAAGTTTGCTTCGGCCCCATCAACGCTGAAAACACCTCACCAAGTAATGTGCTCATTTCTCTTGCTGAAAGCCAGCTGGCATTGCTTCCTATCTGCGCCTGAAGATCGGCAGCACGCTCACTCTGGTGGGCGCAGATGAAATACCCCATCGAGCACTTGGCGATTTCGAGCGGCAGGTTCTGGAGAGGCGATGACAGTGAGGTATTCGTAGTACCTACAAGATATTTTTCCGACGCCAGCGGGAGAACCACGTGAACGAGCTCATCATCCTTATCCATAAATGGTTTAAAGGAGCGCTCGCCCCGCACATGAAATAGCACGATGGAATCCCCCAGCGGTAGATCGCCAGGCCCAAATTTGTGAACGGAATAGTGGAGCGCGCTGAAACGGTGAGCACGGGCAGCTGGCGACACAGACTCATTGAGTATGCGGACATGGCTGCCCTTTATCATTTCGGGTATTGAGGTCTTGATACGATTCAAATGAACAGGCATTAGCGAGGCAAATATATCCACTAGGGGCTCGAATATCCGTTCGAGGGCTGACTCATCCATAGCGAGCAAGGCTTGCATCTGCTGCTGACTAAAGCCCTGCTCGGCCAAAGTTTTGTCAAAGATAGCGGAGCCTGGTCTCAGATGTTCTTTGCTCAATGCACCGAGATTTGCAGGATCGGAGAGATGATCAAGAATGCCAGTGGCACACTCATCAACCATCGATTGCATATTCTGGCGCACGTGCCGGCTTCTGATTTCCAAGTGAGCTAACAATCCTGGAATACTCTCGACCACCGCAGCACTGAGGTTGCCGGCACGTAGGTTGTCTACTAGAGGTGCGTAAACGTCCCTCTCTGCGTCCGAAATTTTATCGTCCAGATCGGGTTCACTGTTGATCGCATAGAAATACCTTTCAAGCCCTACATCTTGAATGTTTGCAGATCTGGGGGGCTTATTCTGCTCGTATACCCAGCACCGGACAATTTTGCCATTACCTGGAGTCCTGAACCCTTTCTGCAAAAACCTCGGAATGAAGTGCTGTCGTACCCCTGACACGTCGCGTGCTCCCTCAGATCTGTACGCTTATGATGCCTTGGCGATTGCCATCTAGACTGCTGACGGGCACAGGCCTAGGCGCTTTCTTCCTCGGCCTGGAAGACCTCGATAAGCTTCTGGTTATAGTCATCAAGGTAGGTCTGAAGCCCATCACGGTCGATTAGCCGCACGCCCGCCGTGCTGGCCAACTCCTTCGCTGATTTCGTGTAGTAGGAGTTCGTGACTACCATCGCCTCGTCACACCCGTAGAAGGCTTTAGCAGAGATGGCCTGCTGCACAGCCGCGTTGCCTACGGAGCCCGAATAGTTCTTAGCCTGGATGACCATGTTTTTACCGAACCGGGTAGGCCTCAGATCTGCTGCCTCATAAAGGACGTCGAACCAAAATACGTCTTGAGGTGAGTCGCTGCAAAGCACCTGCCCTGAAAACAACTGATTCATTCGTTCCGCTACGGTGTGTGGGGTATCACCTTCCTGAAGCAAATGATCCTGGGTGAGACCATGCATGTCTTGCGCATCGAAAGACCAGTGCGTCCAATAGCGGGCGGGCTTAATCAGCGAGCTGTAGACGGTCTCATTCGACACTATGGCGACTTCGATAGGATAGCTATCCGGGGCTATCCCTGAGGCTTCGAAATCGATAAAAAAAGAAGGCCGTTCCACTCTGCAGCTCCTGTTTTGAGGGTTCGACTTCACCAGGCTACACCGACTGCTTGTGTTTGCGCCGCCATCGCTCGAACCAGCCGTTCTAGCTGTTAGCAGCCTGTGCGACTCGGTGAGTTTGCAGATGCTGTATCTCACGCTCCCATTCAACCAGAAATTTATCCCAGTCCGTGGCGTAAGGCCCTTCAGGAATTCTGGTTGATCCGATGCTCGCTTGCAGAAAGCGTTCTCGCCAGGGCTGCGGGATATCGCGCTCCAAGATGGTGTCGATTCCGGAGTTATGACGCATCACCGAGACAGAATTACGAACCTCATCGAGTGGCTTATCGCTATAGGTGGTGTCGTTTCGCTCTTGGACGTCGAGGTCATCAAGGATGGTGAGGAGTTCGGAGGCATTCGGATCACCAGGATGGAAGCTGGCAAGCGCCCACAGAATCCTTCGTCTAGTCCTCTCTCGTTCGCGGAGTAAATCGCAGGTCATTTCAGCCTCCTTTTCACAAGGCTCGGCGGTGGTTGTGGCGTGCCGCCTTCGGCGGATGGCTGGCGTGAACCGAGCCGTGGCAAGCCACGTCTCGGCCCTGCGGGCTTTCATCCAGCACGCCTGCGCGCTCCGCTTGCGCTGCTCTGAGGGTGATTACTTCAACACATCGCACGGAGTCTCAGCATGCGCTTAGATTTTAAAAAACTGGTAGGTTAGACGGCGCACGTGTCGTCAAACGCTGGAGCGTTATGACTTGTGAAACTTACTGAATCGACTCGATAGTACGGCTGGCGTAATCGTTTCCCAAGCCTCAGGATTAGATGTCTTACTGAAAATCACCCAGGCTCGCCAGAGAAAAAATAAACCGGCTAAAGATGCCTCAACAAAGGCGAAAACCGTAGTGGTATGCATCATTGCGCCGGGATTATATTCACTGCTGAACCCGACTACGAGTGCAAGCGAAGCCGCCCACCCGACGACGAACATCACACAAAACGCCAGACAGGCATAGAACGCAAGCATCGCTGGAACTCCAAGCCTCATGTTGGTGGCGAACATTCTTTCCCCACCCTCGGGTTTCATTCCGTATAAAACACCTTCATTCTTTTCTTTTTTTCGACTGTTTTTGAACAAACCATACAAAGTTACATTCTTGTTAGTTTCCAGCTCTTCATAAAGTTTGCCAGGTACTACCAGGTTTGGAATAACTTCCCCATCTATTTTTAGCGTCACTTTGTAACCGCCCCTCATGGGCCTGACAAAGCTTACGTTATCAACCTTTCCAGAAAACTTTACGCACTCAAATTTCATTAGTACCGGATCCCTGCATTCAATAAAAAACGCCTCATCCTCAAAGCGGTTGCGTCAAACCACCTGATGACCTGCGCCTCCAACACGTTATCGCTGCGCAGCGTGGCGAGATCTCCGCTCACCAAGGCCCGAGTCTCTCCTCTGTCACCAGACCACTGCTGCTAACGCCGTCCCCTAGCGGTCGTATGTCTGGCCCAAGCTGATCGTATGTCACGATAATATCATCATGATCTGTTTATCGGAACACGCTTGCCGTGGCTCTATCCTCGCTTTTGAGGATCCGACTCATGAATCTGAAGGAAGCGCTGGCGGGGGCATTACGCGGAGCCCGTGCACACCAAGGGTTGAGTTACGAGGATCTGGCAGGTGCGACGCACAGAACGAATTTAGGGAAGCTTGAGCAGGCCAGGACGACGCCGAGGCTGGAGAAACTGGACGAGATCGCTGACTACTTGGGCCTCGACCTTTTGACGGTAGTCACTCTCGCCATTGCGGCTCAGGGTGACGAACTCCCTTCGGAAACGTTGCAACGTACTGCCTTGCGAATCAGGGAATTCGAGATGTCCGGAGGGTGGCAGCTAGTAGAGGAGCAATTTAGTGATGGAAAGCTCATCAAGCGCTCCCAGGGAAAGCCTAAGCAGCCCTTCAATGCGGACTCAATACGAGCCTTGAAAGCGCAAGGCCTTGACCGGAAAAAAATCGCTGAAAAACTCGGAATTGCACGGACTACCGTTCAGAAGTATTGGAATACATAAACCTCCAGGCTATCGCGATCACTCTTTCTTTACGTGATGTCTTTTGTGCTCGTGGCTACGGTGTATCCTTGGGCAAGGATAAGCACTTGTGGTGTTGACCATAACGTAGAGAGCAGGTTCGGATGGCTGAAATAGTGGGGGGGTATTTGGTCGATGAAGTACGTCAGACTGATTCGCCACGGGGAAAGCGCCGCGAACGCTGGAGAAGCCAGTTCGGATCATGCGAGCATCCCGCTAACGCCAAAGGGTGTCGAACAAGCGCACTTGGTTGCTGGGGCATTCGCCCAGGCCCCGGATCTAATCGTAGCCTCACCGTTCTCTCGAGCCCAAGCAACGGCGATGCAGACAGTGGCTGCTTTCCCCTCCGTGTCGTTCGAAATATGGCCCATTCACGAGTTCACCTACCTTGAACCAGCACGGTGTACCAATACGACCATTGCCCAGAGACGAGATTGGGTCGAGGCATATTGGGCAAAAGCAGACCCCGCATTCACGGATGGTGAAGGTGCCGAGTCTTTCCTGGACTTTATATCTCGGGCTCAGTCTTTCTTGGATCGACTTGCAGAGCATCCTGCTCATGACATCGTAGTGTTTTCGCATGGGCAACTTATCAATGTCGTAGCGTGGCTGATCGAGCGCAACCCGCTGAAAATCGATGGCCAGGCAATGACCGAGTGGCGCGAGTATGAGATCACCAACCACGTGCCTAACTGCTGTGGCTACAAGCTAACCAAATACCCAGACGACGCTGGCTGGAAAGTGAGTCCTGGGGAGCCGCTAATTGACGTAACTCAGCGCGTGCTAGGCAGAGCCTACCAAGCAGTTCGCGATCCCGAGCGTTTGCTCATTGAAGAGCGCGCCGAAGCTCTCTCAGCTGCAGGCTATCCGCTGCCAGTTGATGATCCGGCTATGTACGCTGAGCAAAGGCTGAAAGAGGCCAGAACGGCAGCTCGTTCATCCCAGGTAGGTTGCGTTAGCGGAAACACTACGGCGGAGATCTCAGCGAGAGAGGTATGCCAATTATTGCAAGAGGTCATCTTCGAGCGACGGTCGATGACCAGGGTAGGCAAGACGTCTTGGGATGAGATTTATGCGGGCCATTTCGTGGTGAGCGTCGAGGGTTGGCGGATATCGATCTACAACGACTGTGACACGCTCGACTACTGCGAAGAATGCGGCAGTCCGGATGGACGGCGATGGTCGTTTGACGCGGGGGATAGATTTGGAACAGATCCCATTGCGTTGCTCAGCACATGGGAACATCAGACGCTTGAGCGTCTCCTGAAGGCGCTCTAGGAAGCCAATGTCGAGCGGGCCTCTGCGAGGACGGCTGTCGTGAACCAAGCCTCGCCGTTGCCGAGTCTTGGCCCTGTGGGCTTCCATCCTCCCGCCTGCGCGCTCCGCTTGCTACCGACACCATGTCACCTTTCCACGAGCCAAGAGGCCCAACAGCCTCGTCTTAATTCAGACGCGGTGCTTGGATGGAAGTGAGTCGTGCATACGGGCCACGACTCGGGCACACGAGACTTCATGAATGAAGCGCCTCAACGAGCGCGGCAAGCAGCAAGCAAACGCTAGCCACGAGGGTAAGCCGTAATCGCATCGGCATGTACCAAGCGGGCAAGCTCATAACCCGCAGCAGCTGCCTGTCCTGCCGGAGGTGGACAACAAAGCCAATGACCAACAGCAAGCAACCCAATGGCATTGGCAATAACGTGGCAATCCAAGCAATAAGCGCAGGAATGACACTCCAGATGAACCGGTCGCTGCGCTGCTTGGCACTCATGTCTTGCACGGTCATGGCGAAGCCCCAGTGCAAGGCTCCAACGAAGCTCAGGATGACTGCGCCGTAGTTAACAAGCGCATTATCAAACAACGTCCGATAGTCGAGAGAGAACGGGATCAGCAGCGCCAGAAAAATAAACGGCAACAGACCGCCATAACCCAGCAGGCTGACGTACTTTGGCGGAGAGGTTGAAGGCAACACGTTCATTTGTATTCCTTGCAGTTAGCGACACTCAAGACTGTAGGCCCAAAAGCCCCGCCTGGGCGAGATATTCATAGGATGGTGGATCACGTGACTGTAGCCCAGTGCAGTTCCAAACTTCGTGAGTCTGTTAATCGACCGTTCAGCACGAACTTGCACTTAACGGAGGCTGGGATCAAATTTGGAGCCGCGCCAGCTTTCCTCTCCATGCTTACCCTGGTCGCCCTTACTCGTTATACGTTCTTGATCTTTACCGGACGTCGGTCTGAAGACGCTTGAGCGTCTCCTGAAGGCGCTCTAGGGGCAAGGTCGCCCTGCCACCTGCGAGGACGGCTGTCGTGAACAGAGCCTCGCAGTCACCGAGCCTTTCGCCCTGTGGGCTTACATCCTCCCACGTGCGTAATCCGTTTGCTAATGACCGCACTTCACTTTTTCAGAAGCGCTGTTGATCCAATGGTACCGTGATTGATACGCGCTGATTGAAAGCAGCGAAGCTAACATTCTAAAACTCACCACGCTGGGGCATAACGACCTTAGCAGCTCGCATTCCACGAATTCAGCAATGTAGATAACTCTTCCGCTCGTACTGGAGGGCTGAGCAAATACCCTTGTACGAATGGGCAATCCATTTCTCTCAATCGTTGGAGCTGAGCGAGCGTCTCAACGCCTTCCGCTGTGATAGCCAAGTTCAACGTCCTGCCAAGGGAAAGTATACTTCTGATGATGGCATCACTTCGGTCGAAGGACATCATTCTAGAAACGAAGGAACGGTCGATTTTGATGGCGTCGAACGGGTAGCGGTCAATATATCCAAGGGAGCTATAGCCAGTACCGAAGTCATCAAGCGCCACGCGAACCCCTAGCGCACGAACGGCCTCCAGCACGCTTGCGGTCATCTCCGGCTTGTGAAGAAAAACAGATTCCGTAATCTCGATCTGAAGCTCGTTCGCGAAAACTCCCGTGGTCGACAGCACATTGCTGACTTGATCCACATAACCAGGACGAATGAGCTCAGTGCCTGATACGTTCACATTCAAATGCAATTTTAGCGAAGGAAATTCGTACTTCCAGCGCTGTAATTCTGTGCAAGCTTGTTGCATGACCCAACGGCCCAACTCATGAATTACACCGATATCTTCAGCTACCGGGATGAAGACGTCTGGAGGCACATGCCCCAGCTCTGGATGTAGCCATCTGACCAAAGCTTCGACGCCACTGATTTCACCGGTCTCGACGTTATAAATCGGCTGGTAAACAACTGAAAACTCTTCGCGTGCAATAGCTTGCTTCAGCGCGTTTTGCATCATTAGTGCATCAATAGCAGCCTTTCGCATTGATGCATCAAATATCGTCCAGCGGCCACGACCTTTCTTCTTCGCGGCGTACATCGCAACATCAGCATCTCTGAGCAAATCTTCAGGTGTTTCGTGTGAGGCATCAGTTGTCACAATGCCCAAGCTGCAGGACGTGAAAATATCCTGGCCATCAATCGCAACTGGCTGGCTGAGTTGACTAACGATGCGTTGAGCGAGCTCGATGGCTCGAGGAGCCTTTTCATCCCCAGCCAGTAGAATTGCAAACTCGTCGCCGCCAATGCGAGCGAAGATATCGTCTCCCCGGATACAGCTTTCAAGGCGCCGTGCGACGACTTTCAGGAGATGATCACCTGCGCTGTGGCCAAGGCTGTCGTTAACAAATTTAAATCGGTCAAGGTCTAGAAACAGTACCGTAGCCGCAGGTACATGGTGAGGCTTGCTCGCAGTGAACATAATCAGCAACCTAGACATGAGATAAGCCCGGTTGTGCAACGAGGTCAGGTCGTCGTGAAAGGCTGCATATGAAAGCTCCTCTTCAATGCGCGCCCTCTCCAGCAGCCGCGTTTCCAGCGCAACCTTCGCGTCTCTATCTGCCTGAGCCTGACGTGCGAGCAATTCTGCGTCCTTGCGTTCGCTGATATCCCTCTGAACGGAAACCCAATGGGTGAACCATCCTTGCTCGTTGGCGACAGGCACGATGCTCAGTTGCACCCAGAATTTGCTACCGTCTTTGCGAGCGTTGATAAGCTCCACCTCAATGGGCTCCCATTTAGACAATGCGACACGAATTGAATCGAGAGTTGCTCTGCTCGTATCTTCTGAATGGAGAATACGTGGGGTTAGCCCGATCACGTCTGACAAGCTAAAACCCGTAATGGTGAGGAACGCGGGATTACAGTAAACAATCCTCGGGCCGGGCTGATCTATGGGCTCGGCCTCAGTGATCAGGATTGAGTCTTTCGCATTGACCACCACAGACTCAAGTAGCCTTAAGCGCTCGATCAACGGATCTATAGCCGGAACAGGTTTGGTTTCCTTGGATTCGATCAGCTGACTAAAAAGAGCGCCATGAGTTTTCAATGCGTATTTTTGCGCCGCACTCAAGCGTTGTTGTGGCTTAGCACTGCTGATCAGCAACACGCCCAACAAACTGTTGTCCACCCCACGTACGGCTAGGCCAATCAGAAAGCTATCTCGAAAGTACATAAGCCGGTGACACAAGATAGGCATAACCTGTCCTGCGGCTTCACTGATTGCGATCAAGCCTTTTTGAGAAACCGCATCACGTAGAAAGCTTTCAGTAGAAGCCTCGACGACTAGGTCTTTGTGCACACCGTAACTGGCGATAATCCCCCACTTCCCTGGCAGCCCCCCGACAAGCAATCCCCTGGTGCAGTCTGCTGAGTGGGCAGCAGCCTGGGCCAACAAATTCATCGCGTCTGAGCTTTGGGTGTTGAAGTTATCTTGCATTTAATCGCCTATTATCAAGCCATCACTCGGGCTGGGGGTTACCAAAGTATCACTATGCCACCACCTGCGTATGAGGCTTTAACGGATGGCTAGGTTCCTAAGCTATAGGAATAGGTAAGACAAGCAGTGCACAGCCCGACCTAGCTGGCACTGCGTCTGAATCTCCGCTCTCCTCCCACACAAAGCTACGGTGTTTGAGGTCGGTAAAGTCTATCTCGCGGCAACCGCAACGTTCCCATTGTCAGTATGTTTCTTTCAGAATATCTTGTACAAGAGTTATACAAGAGCATTGTCCATGTACAAGAAAATGAATTGGCCGCTGACGCTGTACTTTGACGGTGAATGTCCTCTGTGTGCGCGCGAAATCAAGTTCCTGCGCGGACATGCCGTAAAGGAGCTACTGCTTTTCGTGGACATCAGCAGCGGTGCATTCGACGCCAAAGCACTCGGGTTCACGTTCGAGCAGATGCAGTCCTCGCTGCACGCACGCTTCGCTGATGGACGTTGGGTAACCGGCCTGGATGCCACCCTGTGGAGCTGGCGAGCCGCCGGCTTGGGTTTCTGGGCAACGCCACTGACGTGGAATGTATTCCGCCCGCTGCTTGAATTCGGTTATCGCCTTTTCTGCCGCTTACGCCCCCATTTGGCGTGGTTACCTCACCCAGATAGTGGCAGCCGCTGTGTCGATAACCGTTGCGCGGTGCCGGCGTCAAAACCCGCATCAGACGAGCACTCCATTTTGAAAAAAAATCAGACTTAGAAAGCTTCGCCTTGTCATGTCCCAGACGCAGAACCTGGGTAATGGCTGATCTGGCTAACCCTGTGTCATCTGCGCCAGGTCGGGCGCAGCAGATAGTCCCCTACCGCCAAGGATTGCCGACATACAGCGCAGCATGACTGCGAGGAATCAAGATGAACCTATCATTAGCCGAACATTACCGTGAAATTCTCGTCGGCGTAGGCGAGAACCCTGAGCGTGAAGGACTGCTGGACACGCCCAAGCGCGCAGCCAAAGCAATGCAGTACCTATGCAATGGCTACACAATGAGTCTGGAGGAAGTGATCAATGGCGCGTTGTTCGAATCGCAAAACGATGAAATGGTCATCGTGCGCGACATCGAACTGTATTCATTGTGTGAGCATCACATGCTGCCCTTCATCGGCAAGGCTCATGTAGCGTACATCCCCACAGGAAGGGTACTGGGCCTGTCGAAGGTGGCCCGAGTGGTGGATATGTTCGCCCGTCGCCTACAGATCCAGGAAAACCTGACCAAACAAATTGCCGAAGCCATTAAGCACATCACCGATGCCGCCGGCGTGGCGGTGGTCATTGAAGCGAAGCACATGTGCATGATGATGCGGGGCGTGGAGAAACAAAATTCGGTGATGACCTCATCCGTGATGCTGGGCGCCTTTCGCGAATCCTCCTCTACGCGTCACGAGTTCCTGCAACTGATAGGGCGACGGGGTTAACACCAACAAATCGCAGACTGCAGGAGAGCCTAGATGAACAGTCCCTTGACGATGAGCTCCCTTAGTGAGGGCTATCGTGCCCTAGTAATAGGCGCCAGCGGGGCGCTCGGCTCGGCGTTTTGTGAGTTGCTCAATCAGGATCCACGGTCTGCGTATGTTCGTGAGTTGGGGCGCACCAGTGTTCCCTACCTCGACCTGGAGGATGCCGACAGTATTGCCAAAGCGGCAGCCGAATTGACAGAGGAAGCACCGTATCAGTTGATCTTGCATGCCGCAGGTCTGCTCCATCGCGACGAAATAAAGCCTGAAAAAAGTTACTCCGCGATTGATGCAGATGCGTTGCAGTCGGTCTTTCAAGTCAACACAATCGGGCCTGCGCTGGTTTTGCGTCACTTTCTGCCCTTGCTTGACCCTCTTGGCGCGATGGCAATGCTCTCTGCCAAGGTGGGTAGCATCAGCGATAACCGCTTGGGCGGCTGGTACGCCTATCGTGCCTCCAAGGCAGCACTGAACATGCTGATTAAAACGGCGGCCATCGAGCTGGCAAGAACTCGACCTCAGAGCCGACTGCTGAGTCTTCACCCGGGTACAGTTGTATCAGCACTGTCGCAACCCTTTCGGGGGGCATCTGCCGCCAGGCCGGCAAAGGTGGCCGCCTGTGAATTACAATCGCTGATCGACCGATTAGAGCCTGCCGACAGTGGCAATTTCTTCGCTTATAACGGAGAACGCCTTCCGTGGTAGTCGGGAGTGAACATTGAGTCTGCAGCCTCTGACCGAAAGGGCCTGCGAGTGGGGGAGTACGCGATTTGGAGTAGCTGTCGCTGGACGGCTATTTTTATTTGGCACGAACCTGGCTCTATCAGGGCCCGTTCACTTTGCGGGACGTTGTAGCCAAGCCTATGCACCTTCGCTCCATCAATCATCTACTTGGGTTACTGCGCCCCACCATTTCCCTGCGCGCTCGTTCAGCAGTGCGCCCGTGGTAAGTCATAGAGATATTTCAAATGATCTCGAAAACGCTCACAACCCCCAAGTTGTCCTAGAATGATGTGAAATTCACCGGGCCCCGATAATGATCGACGCAGATCTGCTGAAACTGATGGTTGAAACCTCGCATGACGGCATTGTAATTGCTGAGCAGGAAGGCGATGAGAACATCCTGATCTACGCTAACCCTGCCTTCCAGCGCCTGACGGGTTACAGCCTTGACGAAATTCTGTATCAGGACTGCCGCTTCCTGCAGGGTGAAGACCGAGACCAAGCGGGCTTGGCTGTTATCCGAGCGGCGATAAAGCTGCATGCCCCCTGCCGGCAAATCATTCGTAACTATCGTAAAGACGGTAGTGCCTTCTGGAATGAGCTGTCGATTACTCCGGTTTTTAACCATGCGGATCAGCTCACCTATTACATCGGCATCCAGAAGGACGTCAGCGTTGAATTTGAGGCCCGCGAACGCGTGCGTGAACTTGAAGCGGAAGTCGCCAGCTTGAAAGCTCGCCTGGCTCAATAGCCGTATGAATCACGCGAATGCTGATACCGCCTTCAATGGAGTAAGTCAGTCGGCGTGTCAACGACTCAACTGAAAGCGGGTGCTAAGAGCTCATAGCCCTCTGATTTTCTCCTCCTGTTATTCTGTCGTTCCCTGCAAGGTGCATACTCGCTGTCAGATTGCTCCTTTCCCCGTGGCCGAAACATATCAGGTAGGTTGAACTGCAATCATCTGTTAAGGGGCAAAGGCGCACTAATCGTAGCAGAAGAATGAGCTCAACCTTGCAGTTCGCCCTTTGCTACGGTAGGTAGAGGATCACCGCAAGAAACCATTTGCAATCTAGCCTTAACTGGCGTGGTACCAGTCCACCCCTGAAATGCTCTGGCAAATGAATTGGAATCATCAAATCCTAGGAGGAAAGAGATTTCCGCGCTCGACATAGCAGTGCTCCGAAGGTAATGAAGCGCCAGAGAAGACCGTAGCGCATCTAGAGTCTGCTGAAACGTTGTCCCTTCATCGTGCAACTTGCGCTGCAGTGTGCGGGTACTTACCGCAAGCTTACGACTTACTCCCTCCATCGATACCTCGCCAGCGGGCAGGGATTCAAGCAGGACACTGCGCACCCTATCAGCCATGCCGCATGTCCTCTCAAGGTCGGACAATCGCTGACGAAGGCTGGGTTCAAAGAACAACCACATCTTGTGGTTCTCAGTCAGAAAAGGTCGCTCAACGTCTGCAGCAGAGAATACAACGCAGGCAAGGGGGCTTTGAGTAACGGGAATGCCGAAGTAAGCATGATACGCATCTGAATCCGAATCACTGACCTGCGATGGCCAGCTCACCTGTAATGGCTGCACATGACTACGAGTAGCTAGCCTTGCAAGTTGCACGAAGAATACGATTTTGAAGGCTAAGAAAACTTCTGGGGGCGGTTCAGAAGGATCGAGAAAGTCCATGGTTACCGTGGTGTACGCATCAGAACGAACCACCCGAATCGTCATGGGTGCGATTAGGCGTACATATTTGGCAATCCGTTCGAGCGCGCAGCCCAAATTGGTGCTGCATAATGCTGCGAAAAGCTCAGGATCAAACCAGTCGGAGGACATTACCCTAGCGATCTGCAACGGCGCAGGCAGTTCTGCGCATACAGACGAAGCCTCGGCGTCAATAGCCCGCCACAGGTTGAAAAAACTTTCGTAATCAAGGCGCACGTTCTGCCGCGTGAACAGATCGCCTGGCATCTGTGCGCGACGCAAAACGGGCGCTGTAGCTAATCCAGCATCATGCATTAGCAATCGCCATCCGGGCCATACAGAAAATTCCAAAACCGAGCTACGTTTGCCTGCCATAGAATTTAATTTCTCTTTTGAGGAGTTTTCTATTATCCACCACTCCATTTTAGTGAGCGGATCACGCCACGACAACGACGGATCGCGCCAATAAAGCAAAGCGGCATTGGCGGGTTTTGCAGTCATATAGGCGCGTTTGGCGAGTGCCAAATAGGAATATTCCAAGCAATCTAAATGTGAATCGGGTTAGGAGTATCAGTTCGATGAAGTCATCGATGCCATAAACCCCGACACACCGGAACAAACCGCGTGCACGAAGGGATGAGACATCCCATTAATGGTGGACATATGAAAAAGACAATCCTGATCACTGGTGCATCGTCCGGCTTTGGATTGATGCTGGCCAAAAACCTTCACCAGCAAGGCTTCAATGTTATTGGCACAAGCCGCACGCCCGAAAAGTATGCTTCGCAACTACCGTTCAAATTACTTGAATTAGACGTTGATAATGATGCTTCAATAAAGCGTTTTACGGAGAAACTATTCCAATGGATCGATCATTTAGATGTGCTGGTTAACAATGCCGGATATATGGTCACGGGCATCGCTGAAGAAACACCCTTGGAACTCGGGCGTCAGCAATTTGAAACTAACTTCTGGGGCACCATAAAAGTAACAAATGCCTTGCTTCCATATTTTCGCCGTCAGAAAAATGGTCAAATTATTACAGTTAGCTCTATCGTCGGCCTAATCGGCCCGCCAAACCTGTCATTTTACACAGCGTCTAAACACGCAATCCAAGGCTACTTCAAATCCCTGCGCTTTGAACTGGATCAGTTTAACATCAAGGTCAACATGGTCGAACCCGTATGGTTTAAGACTAATCTGGGGCGCAATGCAGTTTCCGCAACAAAAAACAACATTGCTGACTACGACGCTTATCGAGAAAAAGTCAACGCGGCAACACAAAAAGGCATTGATCAGGCGGAAGAGCCAAACGCTGTAGTGGAAAAAATCGGGAGGCTCATTGAAGCCAAAGACTCTAAATTTAGTAATCCTGTAGGAAAAATGACCGGCATGATTCTTTTTCTTCAGAGTTACCTGCCAAAAATGTTTGAGGGGGCAATTCTGAAGAGTGTTCGTTAGGGAGGAAAGTTAAATTTAAAATTTCCCATATAGTCAGCATTTTATATGCTGCGACAGCTTGGAGAAGAAAATGCGTAAGACTGAGAAGCTCAAAGCACATTCTGTTGAAATAGCTGCGTCCACTACAGCTGCTAAAAATGGAATCGTAGAATGGCACCGTATTGTTGCAGAGTCGGACTGGAAGAATCTGCCAAACTTGCTCGCCGAGGACGTAGTTTTTCATAACCCATCGAGTTTCGAGCCGCATCACGGTAAGGGGCCAATGCAGGTGATACTGCCTGCCGTTTTCAGCGTGCTCGAGAAGTTTGAATATCACAGGCACTTTGGCAGTCAATCCGGTTATGTGCTGGAATTCAGTGCGCAGGTCGGTGGAGAAAAGGTGACAGGTGTCGACCTGATCGAATTCAACGATGAAGGTAAAATTAAAAACTTCGTAGTAATGATGCGACCTGCAGGAGTAGTTCTAACCTTGTCCGCCGAAGTCGGAAAAAGAATTGCTGCGGCCTAGATTTATACCATAATAATTAGCACCTAAAGTGCGTCCACCCCCACGTACTCCTTCAAGGCTTTAGCATAAGCAAAATGCAATTCGCTTCGATATCAGAATATCTGAACCAGCTTGCAAGTTTCGAAATAAACCTAGCCTACATGGTGCTTTAAAATCTCAAAATATTTAGCATCCAAACAGCAGGATTCAACAATGAAATACTATCTGTGCAAGTTTATTCCGCCACGATCAGACTTCTTATCAACCATGTCTGTGGATGAGCAGAAGTGGATGAAGCAGCACGGCAACTACTTAAATGATCTTCTTAAAAAAGGCCTCATAGTTGCCCACGGCCCAGTAATTGACGAAACCGGAGGTTACGGGGTTTCTCTTTACCAAATCGCAGATGATCAAGACATCGCCGAGCTTACTTCTCAGGATCCTATTGTCAAAAATGGAGTCGGTCACTATGAGCACTACACAATGTTGCACCTGACGGCGCGCACTTGATTCGGCTCATGTAGGTTGTACTTCCCAGCTTCCGCACATTGATGATGTTTTTCACTTTGATCAACAAAGTGCGGCCTTTTTAATTATCATGAGGAAAGTTTAATGTCGACTGCTCTTATCACCGGTGCATCAAGTGGTATCGGTGCAATCTATGCCCGTCGCCTTGCTGCACGAGGCAATGACCTTGTTCTCGTAGCTCGCGCGACTGACCGCCTCGAGGCCCTGGCAAGCGAATTGCGTGAGGCCAATGGCATTTCAGTCGAAGTCATCACTGCCGACCTTACCAATGCCAGCCAGCTCCAAACAGTTCTGGAGCGCCTGCGGAGTGATCCGATGATTGATATCTTGGTCAATAACGCAGGAGCTGCACTCGTCGGTAATTTCGCCAGTGCTGAGCCTGAAAAGATGGATGCCTTGCTGAGTCTCAACGTAGTCGCACCGACCCTGCTCACATCTGCAGTCATCAGTAAAATGGTGGCTCGTGGCAACGGCTCTATCATCAACATCGCTTCGGTGTTGGCGCTTCTACCCGAGTATTCACACGGTATTTATGCAGCCACTAAGGCCTATGTTCTGACGCTGTCTCAGAGCTTGGCTGCAGAAGTTTCCGGTAAAGGTGTTTACGTGCAGGCTGTCCTCCCTGCCGCAACACGTACTGAAATTTATGAACGCGCCGGCGGTGATATCAGCAAAGTGCCCGACGTGATGGAAGTAGAGGCTCTGGTCGATGCTGCTTTGGTAGGTTTTGATCGCAGAGAATTGATCACAATTCCTCCAGTGCCTGAAGTCGAGGCTTGGGAAGCTTTCGAGCATGCACGTGGCGTTCTTGCAGCTGGCTTTAGCAACTCTGAACCGGCGCAACGCTACAAATCTTCGTGATAATCGCATATTTGTAAGACAAGTGGCCGTACGCTTTCGAGCTTCGGCTACTTTGACCAGATCAGACTTTTCACGGTCAGCACTTACCTTTCCGCTAACGGTAAATCAAATCGAAATGAGGACTTCCACGCCCGCCATGGTCGGCCAAGGCTTGAGAACATTGCGCACCTTCCTGATCGTTGAGTTTGGCTGAAGCCCTTTTCCTGCCCATCTTTATAGAAAACGCATTGAGCGGGACGGTCGCCAAGAAATTCCATTGCTAGAATGGGCGTAATCCATATGCGTACCTCAATGATGCGCTGACGCGGTTGCCGACGCAGCGAGCTAGTGACATTGACCACTTGTCGCATCAGCGGGATTGAGCGTGAGCAACACAAGGTCAATTTAGTAAATGCTTACATTGTGCAGATAAACGGCGTCTTGGGACGGCGTTCGGCGATAGGGTGATTCACGCCGCTTCATTCAGAGTGCTGTTCAGGCTATTGCTCTTTGTGCCCCACGCTAGGCGATGAAACATATTTTGCGGGAGTGGTGCCCAGCGACAGCTTGAACATCCTGATGAAGCTCGTTACGGCCTCGTACCCTAGGTCTCCTGCTACTTGCTGGACACTCTTCCCCTCAGCCAACAACTTCAGCGCGACCATCAGATGAAGCTGTCGACGCCATTTACCGAACGACATTCCGGTGTCCTTGAACAGCTGTCGTGAAAATGTGCGTTCGCTCATCCCGCCAAAACTTGCCCATTGCTCTAGAGTCCTTCTGCTATCTGGAGCCTGAATGAGTGCTTTAGCTACCCGTTGTAACCTCGAGTCAGCGGGTATAGGAAAATGTGTGCTCACCCTTGGCATAGCGCTCAATTCCTCAAGCAGTAAATGGGTGATGAGATCTTTACTGAGAGTCGTGCGGTCGCTGCGACCCTCGCTTAGCTCAATAATCATTTCGCGCAACATGGCACTGATTCTGAACGTACAGCACTCGTCTGGAAGAGTGGATGCTGTGGGTGTGATGAAAAGGGAATAGCCGTGGGCGTTCGAAGAGGCGCGACTCTGATGCCGGACGCCGGCGGGAATCCAGAGAGCGCAATGTGGTGGCACTATCCAATGATTATCGGCAACCTCACACGCGACAACCCCTTGCATAGACAACACCAGTTGCCCTTGCTCATGAAGATGAGTCTTTGATCCCGAGAGTCCCTCACTTAAGGCCGTAAAGCTAATCGCAGTTACGATTTTTCCTGACGCGCCGGAGGGTGGGTGTAGATGCTTTGCCATTTTGACGTCTTTTGCACATTAATTGACCAGATATACAAATCTTACCACGACTTATCCCAATAAAATCCTCCACAAGCGTGAGATGGCTATCCCCCCATCTGCCCGGAAATCACTGGAGGAAGGTATGAGTAGTAATACGATTAAAGCCCGCATGATCAGCTCTGATGAGGGGCATCACGTTTTGCACCCTACGGGCGCCCGCATGAACATCAAGGTGTTTGCTAGCGACACGGGAGGAGTCTATTCGCTTATGGAGACCATACTCCCACCCGGAGGTGAAGTGCCGCGACATATACACGAGGGTGAGGATGAAAATAACTATATCCTCGAAGGACAGTTAACCATGCAGATTGGCGAGGTTTTTCACTTGGCAGGGCCAGGCAGCTACGTCGTTGCTCCGCGCGGCGTACAGCAGTATTTTAAGAACGAAGGTGACAGCGACTGTCGATTTCTCACCACCTTTACTCCTGGAGGAGCAGAAGGTTTTTTCAGGGAGGCCGGTGAGTTGATACGTCGTCTGGCCCCCATAAAGCCCTGCCCGGCAGAACTGCTTCAGCTCCAGCAAAGATATGGCTTGAGCTATCTATAAAAATGGAAAAGAACAGAGACGTCTTTGAGCTGTACCGCCAGATGTTATTCGCTCGATTGACAATCGATGAGTCATTTTGAAAAAAAAGTGAGCTACCGGTAAAAACTTGCGCGACGTGCGGCCTTCCCTTCACATGGAGGAAGAAGTGGGGCACGCTGCTGGAATGAAGTGCGCTACTGCTCGGGGCGTTGCCGACGCAATAGCCCTTCTTGAGGAAAGAGTCAAAAAGGGCCAGCCATGGCCCTTTTTCAAATTACATAATCGCTAGTTCAGTAACGCCCAATCGTATAAGTCGCACACGAAAACTTAATGAATTCACCGCACGACATATATTTTCAATTTTTTACAAAACTCGTTAGCTGATTGTACTTTAGATATATTCCTGTACAGGTTTTGCGACCAACCTCTTCACCAGGTGTAGCGATAGCCTAAGTTCACCCCCCATGGCTGCTCAATAGAGTTACCTTTTGCATACTCGGCATCTAACGAGATTTTACTGTTCTCACTAACTTTCAGTGTACCGCCAAAACCCAACTCCATTCGGTTACCCTGCAGGTCAGCGTCAAGACGGTCACCGTCGACAACAACCTTACTCTTGCCAGCATGCTCGGTGATGTAGGATGCTTTCACATAAGGCTGTACATCCATTCCGTTCTCAAATTGGAGACTACGACCAAAGAGAGAACCTACACGACTTTGGAGGGAATCAATATTATCAGCCTTAACCTCCAAGCTATTACTGGAACTGTAGCTTGCCCCCTGAATTCTAGAAGTAGAAATAGCTAACTGCGGCTCAACAAACCAACCATCATTGAGTTTGATATGCTTGCCGACCTCAACACTCAATCCAATGCCGTTTGTATTGTAAGCCCCCTTAACCGGAGCACCTAGATTAGTCGGCGTCTTAACTTCATTAGTCAAACGATTGTATTTTATTACACCATCAAGATAAATACCGCCCTCATCGATGTAAGTGGCATAAGCGCCTACCATCCTACTATCGATTTTTCCGGAGGAGCCTTCGCCGAAATTGAGATCTGAACTTGCTGCCCCAACCATGCCGCCAACATATACTTTACCATGCTGCACATGAATGGCCTTATCAGCACCTATTTCAATGCCATTTACATTCTGAGTATATGCACGGCTAGATTTGACTCCTACATCTAATCGTTTACCAATTGCTCTTGTCCAAGCTCCGCCTTCGTCCTTACCCATACGCAATTCGCCAAGACGTTTAACCAAAGAATCCATTTGGGACGTCAACATCAGAGCACTTGCTGTATGCGAAGCGACTGCCGCATTTGCGCCTTTCGATAAGTCTTCTGCTTCAGGATGTTCAGGATCTTTTGCGTTACTGATCAAATACCAGTCATCTGCTTCCCGCCCTAAAGTATAACGAAATGCGCCAGCATCAATATGCCCCCCGTAAAGATTGAAATTGCCGTTTCCGCCATTAGTATCAACAACCATAAGCTTTTCGTTATCAGTATGTGGCGAAAGACCCGAATCCTCAATAATCAGCATATGACTGCCGCTGGCTGCATTAGCATCAGTTACAACAAGCGAATCTCCTTTTAAATTGGCCAGATCAACATTCATAAAGAACTCACCATTACCCGCTAAAGCCCCAGCAGTCAAAGTTCTGAACTGACCTGGAACTTTTTGAAATTCTACACGACCATCTTGCAAGCCAAGAGACTTCACCGAAGAGTCATTAGTCATACTCCAAACACTCTCGCCGTTCAGCGAGAGTTGATTGATACCATTTCCAGCACCAGTCCAGTGCGTTGCATTTTGCAGACTAAAATTGGCATTGAATTCCGGATCTGTCGTAGTATTAATATCACCATCAAGGATAGATGAATAGGCAACCAGATTACTGCTGCCAGAGCTCAGAGAACCATCAGCATTTGGATTTATGTTGAAAAGTAGTCCCGACGCAGCTTCGACTGTAGAGCTATTGATTAAAAAATCATGATTTCCATCACCACGAACTTTTATCGCAGAGCCATTAACACTACTCAACTTACTATTATTTACTTCAAATGTATTTCTTGCGTCTGCCCCCCAAGACGAGATTGCACTAGAGTCTGCGACGGAGGCGACATTACTACCTTCCACCTTTACAACCCCACCATTGTTAATAGTTAAGCCGTTACCGTGAGCTTGGATATCAGAACTCTGAATTAACAAGCCACCTCCGCCAAAGACGGAAGCTCCATGACTCGAGAATCCGCTAGTGGTTACTTTACTATTCGTTAGCGTCAGATGGCTGTTCGAGCCATTTGCGAATAGCCCATAAGATTGAGACCCAGACGTATCAATCTTTACTCGATCCGCTACAATAGTTGAACCATCTCCATTGGCCACCAAGCCGCGAGCAACATCGCCGACGGTGCTAATTACCATATTTGTAATTTGAGCGGCGCCGCCACTTGCTGCTAGGACACCATTGGACGAGCGGCCTAAAGTGCTAATCACACCATTATTAAGGATGATTTTGGTTCCTGCCCCATTTACGTAGGCCCCATTCGATACTTGGCCTGCCGTCTCAACATTCAAGCTAGAAGCCAAAATAGCTCCACCGAAGTTTGAGTTCAATCCATGGGAACGTTCGCCAGTGGTGGATATAGCAGTACCACTGAGTGAAATATCACCCCCTTCATTAGCCTGAACAGCAGAAGAATCACTCCCAAAAGTTGATAAAGAGCCGTTAGCCACGGTTGCCTGAGATCTCACTCCGTCAAGCGCCGCCCCGGCAATTAAACCTAATGACCGCGTCCCCTGAGTTGATATCGCCACATCCTGCAAGCTAAGATTTCCCCCAAAAAAAGCTAATGCTCCACGACTATTTGCACCAACTGTTGTGATGCTCCCACCAGTCATATCAATGGATGCACCTGCGCGCCCCGCAGAAAGCCCTGAAACATTGTTGCCAGTAATTTGTATTTTAGTATCATCAAGCTTAATTACCCAATTGCCATCAGCAGCTACAGCGGCGCCGTAATTTATAGCACCTACACCACCCTCATGGAATATAGTAGCACCTTCGACATTAACCATACCTTCTGCTGCTGCGATAGCAGAAGAACTATCACCGTTCACTCTGATGACAGTTCCGTTACCATTGCTATCTCGCCCTACGTTAACTGTGCCTCCGTTTTGGCCGTAAACAGCTCGAGCATTATAACCTTCGGTGGTTACTGAGCCACCATTAAAATTAATTACGGAGTCATTACCTGAAGCCTGCACTGCATTTGCAAAACTACCACGGGTAATTGCATCTACATTCTCGGCACTGATTACACCGCCATTTTTTGCTGCAACAGCAGCCCAGCCATTGCTTACGGTTTCGAAGCTTTGGGCTGCTATATCTTTTATTACACCATCAGCTACGATTGCTTTATTACTAGCTAAGGAAATACTTGACTCAGAAAGAAGATTCACATCATCTCTTGATTGCAAAGTTTCGTTAGGCATAGCAAATACTTTGCCTTCAAAAAATTCTGAACCGCATAGCACGATGCTTATTGCTAAGACTGATTTATTCAAAACACACCCCAGGAAAAAAGAAACGAGCAGTCACTTGCCATTGGCCTGGAGAAAAATATAAAAATGAAGCCCATATTCGAGTAGGAAAAATCCTAGCGGCTTGTAGGAAATTTCCTAGACACGATTTCCATCGGATACGCTCGGCCCGTTTCGGGGAGGAAGTGTGGTGTTTTAATGAATCCGCCCACCCATTTAGGCGCGAATGCTCGCTAGATAGAGGTGCCATATGACCAAGCAACGTCGTTTCTTTTCCGCTGAGTTCAAACGCGAAGCCGCTGCTCTAGTGCTCGATCAAGGCTATAGCCATATCGAGGCCTGCCGGTCACTTGGCGAGTCTGCGTTGCGTCGCTGGGTGAACCCACTCCAGCAGGAGCGCAGAGGTGTTCGGGTTGATTGCAGGGCGCTGAGCGTCGATGCCGGCGCATTCACAGCGATC
>NZ_QAIU01000133.1:0-7665 GCF_003061205.1 Pseudomonas sp. HMWF006 | reverse complement strand
CCATACAAAACAAAGCCCCTGCAGAAATGCAGGGGCTTTGTTGTTTCTGGAACGTCCACATTACGTCCACATTGCCTCTAACGGCTGTGTACTACCAAATTGTCGTTAATCTGGATCGCTCGTCTACGAGTGACGTGCTTCTGCCGGTGCAGGGCTCGGCACCGTGGTGACACGTCCAGCCTTTCCGGCCTTCATCTGACGTATAGATTCCAGCAAGTCCTTCTGGAGTTGCTCCAGTTCATTGAGCATCGCTGACTTTTTTCCTTCGGTTGATCAAGGTCGGCTGCGAGCGGCCTGTCGATCACACGTGGAGCGCCTCGCGCTTCAAACCTGACTGATCTCAAAGACAAACGAAATCCTGCGCTGGCTCGCACTCCACACATAACGAAGATGCTTGCCCTGTTTCGGAATCGACACCGCCGGCGGCCGGAGCGCGGCGACACATTCGTGGCCCGGCAGACGGACGCTGTTGTAGAGCAGGCCCCAGGATTCAGAGTCGCGCAGTTGTCGGGCAAACGCCTGGGATGGGCCGTAGGCGTCTGGATCGGGTTGATGCAAATCGGGAAAGTCGTGACGCACATCGTGCAGTGGCTTGACCACTCGATTGACGTAAGTACGCAGGGTCAACTCAAGATCCGCTTCGTGGGTGGCCGCGAGAAACCGTTCCTGGTGATAGCAGGTTTCGGCAATAGCGGCGGCCTGGCTGCTGGCGGCGTAGTAGACGCCGAAGGTGCCGTCGGTGAAACGGCTGCTTTTGCCGATGTGGGTAAACGCCGCCATCACCGGGGTTGAACCGGGACCGGAGAGTCGGTCTTCGGGGCGCACGCGGGCGAGGACGCCGGCCTGTTCGATCAGGCGATCGTTGGTCAGTGCTTCCAGCGCGTAGGCGATTTCCAGGTCTTCGGGGTCAAGCACATCTTCAAACAGCGCAATCGGCGGGAAGCTGCTGTTGACGATCCGATAAGCCTTGGGCCATTGCGGCTCGGCCAGCGGCGGGGCCTTCAACCGCGCACCCCGTCGAGGTAACGGCGCACGTCGGCGATGTCGACCACCCTGCCCGCCAGCATGTAATCCAGCGCCGTTCGGCCATTGAATGGCGCAGCCGTATTTGGACTGCTGACCCACGTGTAGGCGCGCTCGCGACTGTTGCTGAAGATGATGCTCAACGCCTTGTGAATGCCCATCAGATAGGAGATGCGCTCCAGCGTGTCATGTGGCAGGCGAATGTTCGGCGGCAGGTGTTTGTACTTGTAGAACGTGGTGTTGCCGACGCCGCCCAGCAACGTGCGCTGTTGCTCGGCGTTGCAGCCCCAGCGCTCCATGAGGTTGAAAAAGAACTTCAACGCAACACGCCCGGCTTCGGGGACGTCGAGTTGTTCACGCGGGGTTAGGGCTGGGGATGAGGTAGGCACGGCCGCCTCCATTGCTGAGTGACATGCCTTCAAGCCTAGTACAGATACGGATATTTGTTTTCTTTTAATCCGTAAATGAATCAATTCATTCCTTTGATCACATCCCGGGAAAAGCCAAGAATTGTTATTTCAAGTCAGTATTTTTTGACCTTCATCACCCCCATGTCACCAAAAATCCCGATCCTGTGTCAGCTTCCAGCCATCGGCAGGGACATCAATTCGCTACTAAATCCGCGACAACTATGCTCAGGTACAGGAATATAGCCGGCATATGGCGCCGGATCGGCAGTCTCGTAAACAACAATACCCAGCCCACTTCAGAGGGCATTACCCATGGATAGCAGAACCTTACGCAACCTCATGCGCATCGTGCAGACCGGCTCCTTGTCGGCCGCAGCCGAGCATTCGTGCCTGACTGTGCAGGCGTTGGCCGCGCAGTTGAACAAGGTCGAAGAGCAGTTCGGTTTCCGCTTGTTTCGACGTTCCAACAAAGGTCTGACGCTGACGCCGCAAGGCACCGAGCTCACGCCGTATATGGACAGAGTGCTGATCGCCACGCGACAGATGGAAGAAAAAGTCGAGGCACTCAAGGTGCCAGGCCAGCGCCCCTTGAAGGTCGCGTTGAACAACACGTTATCGGCTGACTTCAACCGGCGCATGATCGGACGCCTGATCGAAGTATTTCCCGATTACCAGATGGAATTCAGCTACGCCGAGTCGATGGAAAACCTCAGCAAGCTGAAGAATGAGGACTTCGATCTGGCGGTGTTGATTGGCCCGCAGCGCCCGGGGTTGCCGAGCATCGTCCTGCCGGATGTGCAGGTGCAGGTGGTCGGTGCGCATTGCGGCCAGGAAAACGATCCACTGACGTTACTGGGCAACAAGTTTCAGGTGCGTCCCGCGGAGGATTGTCCGTATTCCCACAGTTTTTTGCGTTTTCTCGACGCCGGTCTGGGCAATCACGAAAACGGCCAGCGCATGGTCTATTCGTGCAGCGAAACCCTGACGTTGTCGCTGATCACGCAGATGGATGCGGTCGGCATGGTCTCGCGCGAGGCCGCGCAAAAGAACGGCCTGACGATTTTCCCCGGGTTCGAGGATTTCCTCGAAGTGCGCCTGGCGGTGAACAATCCGGAGTTGTCGAGCCAGGCACTCAACGATGTCGTCGATCTGCCGCTACATGAACGAGCCGAGCGCAATGTACGCAGCCGTCCCAACCGCCACACTGAGAAAGAGGTTTTTGCTGAAATACGCACATAACAGCGTCGGAATCGCGGCATAAAATTCCGGGCGATCGAGCTGTATGTGCTGATCCTTGATCAACAGGGGTGTCAGGCTGATCGCAGCGACGATCGCCACCGGCAAGTATTCCAGCGCCCGCGCCACGAAGGGTGGCCAGTGCTCGGTGTTGACTTGCAGCGGCAAGGCGCGCGGCAGAAAGGTCACGGCCATCATCAGCGCGACCACCAGAATCAGGAACGTTTGGTCAGGCATACACCCACTCCGCAGCCCACAAACGTGGCGATAAACACATTGAACGGCGAACTGCCGACCAGGCTCAGCGCGCCCATGCAGACGACGGCAGCCGCGGCGGCGATGAGTTTGTTGCGGGTGTTGCACAGCGACACCAGCACGTAGAGCATCATCGCGGTCAGTGCGTAGTCGAGCTGGTATTTGATCAGGTGCGACGCATATTGCGCACACACCGCACCCAGCAGCCCACCCAGCACCCACGAGGTGTGGCAGAACAGGTTGAAGCCGATCAGGTAACGGATGTTGACCGGCGCGCCAGTGCCGAGTTTGACGCTGTGAAACGCAAAAGACTCGTCAGTGAGGCCACCGGCGTAAGCCCAGCGCTCCATGCGGCTCAAACCGAGGGCGCGCAGGGCCTTGGCCATGTACACCGACATCAGCATGTGTCGCGCGTTGATCAGGAAGGTGGTCAGCACGATGGTGGTCAGCGAGGCGCCGCTGGAGATCAGTGCCAGCGCCGCGAATTGCGAAGCACCGGCGTAGACGAACAAGCACATCGCCACCGGCAGCCACATCGGCAGGCCGGCGTTGACGGCCATCAGTCCGAACACGAACGACACCGTGAAGTATCCGGCAACCACGGGGCTGGCTTCGGCAAACGTGCGCGACGGCTGAGGGGTGACCATCAGCGGCGCACTGCCGGACGTTTCATTCATAGATCCCTCTCAAATGTCCGCTCGCCGTGAGGTTCGCAAAAACCCTGGGCAGCCCAGAATCGCTTGCCCGCGAGGTTAGCATCATCGACGAACAGGAACATCCGCAGCACACCGACCCGCTTCATGTCGGAAGACGCCGCTTCAACCAGACGCTGACCGACACCCTGACTGCGGTAGCGCGGACTGACGGCCAGATGGTTGATTGTGCCGCGACTGCCGAGCATGCCGCCCAGCACCGCCCCGACGATTTCGCCGGCGACGTCGAAGGCCAGATAGGCCGTGGTGGTTTTCTGGATCAACACGCCGCGCAGGCACTTGGCGTCCTGCCATTCGCAAAAGGACACTTCGTCGAACTGGCGGAAGAAGCGCTCCATGCGCTGCGCATCCTTGGCCGTGGCGCGTCGCAGCACCACCGGCGTCGAGCATTCGACGCCGTCGATTGGGGTGATCTGATTAGCGAACAATGTCGAAAGCGGTCCCGGGCCGCGAGAAGGAGATCGCCAGAATCTGCCGGTACGCCATGGCATGGGTGTGGGTGTTGCGGGCCGGCGTGACGTAGTGGCGCATGTCGCGATCGAGGAAGTAGGTGGTGTCGAGAATTTCCTTGTAGGTCGTCGACGCCAATTGATTCTCATGGATGTCGTACAAACGACTTTCCGCGCCCTCGACATTGTTGCGACCCCAGAAGTGCACACCGCTGAACGGATAACCGTCGCAGTGAATGCCTTCCGGCGTAATCTCAAGTTGCTTGCCGGGTTTGATTTCGATGCGGATCTGATGAATCTGGCATTGCCAGATTTCATCGTGCAGCTCTTCCGGCAGCACACTTTTGTACACTTCGAAATCGGTGTCGATCAGGCTGCGCATCACCGGCGAAGTGATTACTTCATCGGAGAAGTCCTGGAAGTGGCGAACCACGCCGCCAACGTAAGCGTTGTTTTCTTTGGACTGCACGTAGGCGCGATGCTCGAGTTGCTTCAGCTCGCGGGTTTTCGGGTTGTACTCAAAGTCGCTGTAACGACGGTAACGCATGCCGGCTTCGGCCTGACCGTAGTAACTGTCAGGCTCCATGTTTTCCCAACTTTTGGTCAGTCTGACGAAGTCGGCGAAATGACCGTAGAGATTGAAGTCACCACCCTGGACGTTGACATATTTGTCGCGCCGTAGCGATTCGCCCACTTCTCTGTTCAAAACGATCATTACCAAAATCTCCGCTGCATTGAGCGGCCTAATCTATTAGGTGGAGATTTTGCGTCCATGAGAAAGAATTTCAGGCATTTAAAGCGCTGATTGAAACGGCGTTTGAAGCGACTTAAAAACAACTTTTACATGACAAAAACACGGGTTTTTCCTGCTTTTCAGCAAAAAACCGCTCAAAAAAAACCCCGAGCCAGTCGGGGTTTTTCTCATGTGTGTTACACCGTAGCGAACATCAGAAGATGTTGATCGGGTAGTCCACGAACACACGTACTTCGTTGCCGCCTACGTTGTATTCGCTGGATTTCTGCGACACACGCAGGATCGAGCTGCGCAACTTCACGCTCAGGTCTTTGGCCGGACCGCTTTGCACGACGTACTTGAACTGGTTGAAGATTTCGCGCTCGGTGCCGCCTTCGCTGGTGGAAGTGGTGATGTTGTCGCCACGCACGTAAGCGAAGTTGTAGCTCAGACCCGGTACGCCGAATGCGCCGAAGTCCAGGCCGTAGCCCAGTTGCCAGCTGCGTTCGTCTTCAGCGTTGAAGTCGGACCAGTAGGAGTTGGCCAGGTAGATGGTGTTGCCACCGTCACCAACACGATTTTGATCTTTCTGGTAGCCGCCGTAGGCGTAGCCCAGGTTGCTGTCGCCGGTGGAGCGCTGGTGGGCCACGGTGAACGAGTGCGGACCGGTGGCGAAAGTGGCTGCCAGGCTCCAGATCTTGTTGTCGTCGCCGGTAGCGCCACTTTCGCGGACGTAGGAATCGTCCAGCTTGGTGCGATAGCCGTTGAAGTCCAGGGTCAGCGACTGATCCTTGTCGATCGGGAACACGTAGTTGGCGTTCACGTATTGCTTCTTCAGCACATCTTCGACGTCGGACGCGTACAGCGCCGCCTTGAACTGCTCGGTGAACTGGTAGCTACCGCCCAACACGTTGATCGACTTCAGGCCACCGCTGTCACGGCCTTCATCGCTCTTGCGCGATTCGGCGGTGAAACGACCGGCGTTCAGTTCCAGGCCTTTGATCTCTTTGGAAGTGATCAGGGTCCCGGTGTAGCTTTCCGGCAGCAGACGCGAATTGTCGTAGTTCAGCACCGGCAGGGCCGGCATCTGGTCACCGTAGGTCAGCACGGTATTGGAGAAACGGAACTTCACCGCAGCGCCGCCCTTGGCCAGATCGTCAGCCGGGTTGCCGCTGTTGTCTTGCTTGAAGAAGTCGATGCCACCGGCGCCGCTGCGGCCCTTGCCACCGTCCAGACGCAGTGCGTACAGACCGAACGCGTCAACACCCACACCAACGGTGCCTTGGGTGAAACCGGACGAGAACGTGCCGATGGCCGCTTGACCCCATTCGGCCTTGTCTTTGTTACCGTCTTTGTAATCACGATTGATGTAGGCATTGCGCAGCAGCACTTTCAGGCTGCTGTCTTCCACAAAACCCTTGGACTCGGCCTGGTCGTTAGCCATGGCCTGTGTAGCACTCAACATCCCCAGTGCGATCAGACTGATCCGCTTGTTCAACATTTTGTTTTCCTTATTACGGGTTGAAACGCGCTGTGTCGAACGGCTGAAACGGCGCTTTTGCACTCTTGTATTCACCCCGAAACAAAAAGACCCGCCCACAACCAAGTCATGGCGGGCCTGCTCCTTATTTTGAGTCATGGCGGTTGGCCACAGGCGTTGGGGCCGAATCGTAGCCGCGCCCTGAACAATGTGTCAATTTCAAGAATCGTCTTTAAATAGGCAGAAAACGTCTAAAAAACGTAAATTTTGCGCTGAGTCCTTGCACGGAAACGCCGCCAGCCAGTGAATCAATACTCGATCAGGCGCAACCGTCGAGGCCGCAGGACAACGAGGACTCGCCCGTGCCATCGACCGCGACCGCCTGCCCCAACCATTCGGCAAACGCCTGCGGCTTGCCCAACCAGGGACTGATGTCGAGCAACGTGAATTGGCCGTCCTGTTCCAGGGCAAACGTTGGAAAGCCCTGCCCGCCCACCTGAGCGAGCAACTGGCGCGTGGCTTTTATATGGGCTTCGGTGGCCACGGACTTTGATGCTGCGCGGAAGTCTTCGGCGTCGTAACCCAGCTCGACCGCCAACGCCGAAAGCACCGATGCATCGGCAATCCGCCGCCCCTCTACATAGTGTGCTGTCTGCAAGCGGCCAAGCATCTGCAGACCGCGTCCGTCGATGGCCTCGGCCGCCAGCACGGCAGCGATCGGCGGGGTCGAATCGAAGACGGCCGAGTGATCGCGAAGCAAGCCTTCGAAATATGCCTCGCCGAAAGGCTGCCCGGTGTATTCGGCGATACGCCGGTCATGGGGCATCACGTAATTGCGTAACTGCGGCGAAACGTTCTGGCGGTTGGCGCCGCTCATCATGCCGCCCGCATGGGCCATCACTGGCAGCACCTGCTGCGCCGCTTGCACCAGAGGCTTGGCGCCGTAGCACCAGCCGCATAAGGGGTCGTAAATGTAGTGAAGAATCATCGGTAAGCTCCGCCAAATCAGAAAAAGTCGATGCCGGCAGATTAATTCCTGGGACGTTGCGGAAAAACGCCGGAACGGCTTTCAGTTTGTTGCGCCAATCGGTCGAATCGGTCGAGCGTTCCGCGTGTATCGACGCAGACACAAATAGAAACAATCAGACAAGGGAACTTATAAAGAATAATTAACGAGAGCAAATGCAAAGCATTACCATTCGCGCACTCGAATTCTTCCACCCTTCCGGATGCGCTTTTCAATGCCTGCCCCGTTCCGTCTTACGCCCGTCACGCTTGGGCTTTCTGCCTTTCTGTCCAGCGGTTTCGCCTGTGCGGCAACCGAATTACCCGCCACCGCGATCAGCGCCGAAGCACTGGCCGATGA
>NZ_QAIU01000132.1:0-3328 GCF_003061205.1 Pseudomonas sp. HMWF006 | reverse complement strand
CATAATCGACTGGATTTTTCAGGTCGACGTATAGCGCCAGACACCTCGGTTGGCCCCCTCTCCCTCCGGGAGAGGGCTGGGGTGAGGGTTGGCTTTTAGAACTTCTCGATCGACCGCGAATTCTGCACCCGCTCGACTTCTTTCGGCTTGTACGCGCAATACCCCGGACGCGGGCCGATTTTCGGGTGGTTGCGGCAGGTGTCCGGGCGCTTGTCATAAATGGTGCACAGGCGGCTCTTACGATCCAGGTAGTAGCAATCGTTGTTGCTCATGCGCTGCAGGGTGAAGATCCCCGACTTCTGGTTGAAGCGCTCGACCAGCCCTTCCTTTTGCAGGCGCTTGGCGATGTTCTTCGGTGGATCGCCCAGCTCGAACTCGTCGACCACGCCGATGCGCACCAGGTCCTTGATCTTGACCTCGACCGGCAGCGTGCAGCAGCTGGAGACACAAGAGCCGCACATCGGGGCCGAATATTTGGCCCACGTATCGAGACGGTCGATCTCGGCGGCGGCAATCAGGTTGGGCTTCATCATCGGGAGTTACCAGGCGTGTATGCATCAGGGCGCGCGATCATACCGGGACTGGTGGATTTTTGAACAACCTTTCGCCAGATTTTTTCTACAGACAGGCCGGCGGCCGGACAATTCGGCACAACCCCTGCATTCATTAGCCCACTCGCCAAGGTTATGTCGGGCTATCTCACCGTCTTCGGAAATACTGCAGAACCTGCGCCTCTACCGTCGGTCAGACCGTCTAGGCTCAGACAATTCCCCGCTCGCTCGAGGTCCTATCGATGACTCAAGAACCACTAGTTCGCGAAGCAGAGGTGGCCGCATTCCGCGACGCCGTCCTGACCAAGCTCACCTATGCAGTGGGCAAAGACCCGGATCACGCCTTTGACCATGACTGGTTCGAGGCCATTGCCCTGGCGGCCCGCGACCACATGGTCGAACACTGGATGGACCACACCCGGCAGATTTACCGCAAAGGCCAGAAGCGGGTGTATTACCTCTCGCTGGAATTTCTCATCGGCCGTTTGCTCTACGACAGCCTGAGCAACCTTGGCCTGCTCGATGTCGCCCGTGAAGCGCTGACTGAGCTCGGTGTCGATCTGGAGCGGATTCGCCTGCTTGAGCCGGATGCGGCACTCGGCAACGGCGGCCTCGGCCGGCTGGCGGCGTGCTTCATGGAAAGCATGTCGACCCTCGGCATCGCCGGGCATGGCTACGGCATTCGCTATGAACACGGTTTGTTCCGTCAGGCCATCGTCGATGGCTGGCAGCAGGAGCAGACCGAACACTGGCTGGATTTCGGCAACCCGTGGGAGTTCGAGCGTCCGGAAGTGGTGTACAGCATCGGCTTCGGCGGCAGTGTCGAAACCGTCACCGATGCCAGCGGCAAGACCAGACAGGTCTGGTCGCCAGCGGAAACGGTACGCGCGATTGCCTACGACACACCGGTAGTCGGCTGGCGCGGGGCGAGCGTCAATACCCTGCGCCTGTGGCGCGCACGCGCCATGGAAGACCTGCACCTGGAGCGCTTCAACGCCGGTGACCACTTGGGTGCGGTTGCTGAAGTCGCCCGGGCTGAAAGTATCTCCCGCGTGCTCTACCCGGCGGACAGCACCGAAGCGGGGCAGGAGCTGCGCCTGCGTCAGGAGTACTTCTTTGTCGCCGCCTCCCTGCAGGACTTGCTGCGTCGTCATCGCAACATGCACACCTCGGTGCTGACCCTGGGCGATCACGCAGCGATTCAGCTCAACGACACGCACCCCTCGATTGCTGTCGCCGAACTGATGCGCCAACTGGTCGATGTCTACGACGTGGCCTGGGATGCGGCATGGCAAGTCACCGTCGACACGCTGTCGTACACCAACCACACACTGCTGCCGGAAGCGCTGGAAACCTGGCCGGTCGGCCTGATGGAGCGCATGCTGCCGCGGCACATGCAGATCATCTACCTGATCAATGCCCAGCACATCGACTCGCTGCGAGCCAAGGGCATTCACGATTTCGACGTGCTGCGCGCAGTGTCGCTGATCGAAGAGGACAACGGTCGCCGGGTGCGCATGGGCAACCTCGCGTTTCTCGGTTCGCACAGCGTCAACGGCGTGTCCGGGCTGCACACGCAGTTGATGCGCAAGACCGTATTCGCCGAACTGCACAAGCTTTATCCCGAGCGGATCAACAACAAAACCAACGGCATCACCTTCCGCCGCTGGTTGTTCCAGGCCAACTCCGAGCTGACCTCGATGCTGGTCGACGCACTCGGTCCGGAGGTTCTCGATAATCCCGAAGAGCGCCTGCTCGACCTCGAACCGTTCGCCGAGAAAACCGCGTTCCGCAAAGCCTTCGCCGAGCAACGCCTGCACAGCAAGAAAGCCTTGGCCTATCTGATTCACGAGCGGTTGGGCATCGCGGTCAATCCGGCAGCGATGTTCGACGTGCAGGTCAAACGGATCCACGAATACAAGCGCCAGTTGCTCAACCTGATGCACACCGTGGCGCTGTATCAGGCGATTCGTGCCGAGCCCGAAGTCGATTGGGTGCCGCGGGTGAAGATCTTCGCCGGCAAGGCGGCCGCGAGTTATCACCAGGCCAAATTGATCATCAAGCTGACCAACGACATCGCCCGTGTCGTCAACAATGACCCGACGGTGCGCGGCTTGCTGAAAGTGGTGTTTTTGCCCAACTACAACGTCAGCCTGGCCGAGAGCATCATTCCGGCGGCGGACTTGTCCGAGCAGATTTCCACGGCCGGTTTCGAAGCGTCGGGCACCAGCAACATGAAGTTCGGCCTCAACGGCGCGCTGACCATCGGTACCCTCGACGGCGCCAACGTGGAAATGTGCGAACGCATCGGTGCCGAGCACATGTTCATCTTCGGCCTCAGTGCGCAGCAGGTTGAAGCGCGCAAACAGAACCACGAGTTCAGTGCGGCGCCGGACATTGCCGCGTCGCATCGTTTGAGCGACGTGCTGCAAGCGATCCGCAGCGGCGTGTTCTCGCCGGATGACACCTCACGCTACACCGGGCTGATCGACTCGCTGGTGGACTACGACCGCTTCCTGGTCTGTGCCGACTTCGATTCCTATTGGGAAGCGCAGAAACGCGTTGAAGCGCACTGGCATGACAGCAACAACTGGTGGCGTTCGGCGGTGCTCAACACCGCGCGGATGGGCTGGTTCTCTTCCGATCGGACGATTCGCGAGTACGCCACGGATATCTGGAAAGCGCTGGAGTAACTTTTCACCCGGCTCGATATAATCGGCGCGCCGGAAAAGATCGCAGCCTTCGGCAGCTCCTGCACAGGTGTTCACATAACCCTG
>NZ_QAIU01000131.1:0-14353 GCF_003061205.1 Pseudomonas sp. HMWF006 | reverse complement strand
ATCTACACCAAGCCGGAACTGGCCAGCGTCGGCAAGACTGAAGAGCAGCTCAAGGCCGAAGGTCGCGCTTACAAAGTCGGCAAGTTTCCGTTTACCGCCAACAGCCGGGCGAAGATCAACCACGAGACTGAAGGCTTTGCCAAAGTCCTCGCTGACGAACGCACGGACGAAATTCTCGGGGTGCATCTGGTCGGCCCGAGCGTGAGCGAAATGATCGGCGAATTCTGTGTGGCAATGGAGTTCAGCGCTTCGGCGCAGGACATTGCGCTGACGTGTCATCCGCACCCGACGCGCTCCGAAGCGTTGCGCCAGGCAGCAATGAATGTCGAGGGGATGGCGACGCAGATGTAATCAAGGCGGAGAAACCGTTATCGCCGGCAGGCTGGCTCCCACCTTTGACCGCGTTCCAATGTGGGGGCCAGCCTGTTGGCAATGAAGGCCAGCCTCAATCCGGAAGATGTCCCAACGGCAACGCCCCCGGCGTCTTCACCGTGTGAATCGCAAAGTTGCTGCGAATGTCGCTCACCCCCGGCAACTTCAACAGACACCCGCTGAGAAAGCGGTCATACGCGCGCAGATCCGGCACCACCACCTGCAAGAGAAAATCCGATTCACCGGAAACGAGAAACGCGGAAATCACTTCCGGTAACGCGGTGACCGCTTCATAAAAAGCCTCGGCCTGTGCGTCGTTGTGCCGCTCGACCTTGACCCCGACAAACACCGTCAGACCCAGCCCCACTTCATCGCGATCCAGATTGGCCTGGTAACCGCGAATCACGCCGGCCTCCTCCAGCATCCGCACCCGACGCAGACAAGGCGATGCCGACAGGCCGATTTCGTCGGCCAGCTCGACGTTGCTCAGGCGTCCGTTACGTTGCAGGGCGGCGAGAATCTTGCGATCAAAGGCGTCCAGTTTCATGTTTGGCAGATTCCGAGAGTAAAGCCGCTGAAAACCAGCAGGTTATGCCAAACCTGCAGGCTTTTGAAGCGGACTTCGCAAGCACCTGCCCCGCCCTTGCGCTCTAGACTTGGCTCACCGAATCGACAACGAAAGGGGTGTGAGGTGGCGAGTCTCTGGCTGTTTTTTCTGGCTTTGGCGGTGGTCTATCTGTTGCCCGGCCCGGACATGATCCTGCTGCTGCAAACCGGTGCCCGGCAGGGTCGCGGTGCGGCTCTGGCGACGGCGACAGGCCTGGCAATTGCCCGCAGCTGTCACGTGGCACTGGCGGCGTTGGGGCTGGCGGCGCTGTTCAAGGCCGCGCCGTGGACATTCGAAGTGGTACGGCTGGCCGGCGCGGCGTATCTGCTGTGGATCGGTATCCAGTGCCTGCGCAGCACGCTGGTGCCGAACCTGAATACCGGCGACGTTGCCGGGATGCCCGGGCAATGGTGTGAAGCGATCCGGCGCGGTGTGCTGACCAACCTGCTCAACCCGAAAGCGTTGCTGTTCTGCTCAGTGCTGTTGCCGCAATTCATCGTCGCCGAAGGCGCGCCGGTGCTGACCCAATTCGCCGTGCTCGGCGCCCTGCTGGTCGGCATCGGCCTGCTGTTCGACAGTGCATATGCCCTGACCGGCGCCGCCCTGGGCCGCTGGCTGCAACACAGCCCGACGGCGCAACGCGTTCAACAGTGGCTGTTCGGCAGCCTGTTGATCGGCTTCGCGGTGCGCCTGACGTTTGTGCAACAGGCTTAGACGTCGGGCGTCTTGCGACGGCGACGGCTGATCAACAACAACGCGGCGGCGCTGCCCAGCCCGAGGACACCGATCACTGGCCATTTGTAGGGTCGCAGCGTTGTGCGCACAGCATCGGTGACCTGGGTGACGTAACGTTTGTCGGCGTTTTCGAAATCCGGATACGGGCACTGATGGCCAAAATCCACCGCCCAGGGCACGTACGGACCTTCCTTCACGTAGCGCTGATATAACGCGCTCTGCTCTTCCAGGCTGCTGTTCCAGCCTGCGGCCGAGCACAACACGGCGGCAAACGCCTGACTGGTGTGCGGCAGGTTGTCGGCGGCGCGACTGGCCAGCGCGGTGGCGACAAACCGGTAGTGATAACGCTGATCCGGTTGCGCTTCGCTGGCCTTCTGGCGCTGCACTTCGGCTTCGGACACCAGCGGGCCGACGTTCAGCTCGACGGATTCCAGGCTGTAATTGCCCCCGAACGTGGCGTAGTCCGGCGCCATCTCGTATCCGAGGATGTCCATGCCCCACTCACGGGCGGTCCACGCCGCGTTGTACAACGCACTGGCGCGTTTGGTCGGCCACCACGCGGCATCGGCCTTCAGCCGTTGCTCACCGTAGAGACGGGCCTTGTTCTGCAGATCGGGGTTGTCGAAATAAGCCACCGCATCGGCGTAATGCCCTTCACGCAACAAGCGTCGGCCAAGCAGATTGCGCAGGCTGGCGGCGACCGGCAGCGGCACGTAGTTGTCGCGTTCCTGCTGGGTTCGCGCCGCTGGGGCCGGGACGTTTTCATCCACGTACCGCTTTAATTCTTCCACCGTCAGCACACGTTCGGCCACGGTCGCAGCGTCAAACCAATAGGTGCTGTTGCTGCGATACAACTGTACGAAGGCTTGCAGGTATTCACCACGCTGCAAGGCGAGAATCGCGCTTTCGCCCTCGACCCGGCATTTCGGCTGAACGGTTTCAAACGCCCAGTCTGGCGTGCGTCGATAGCCCCAGTCTTCGGTCTGCGGGAAGGCTTGCGCGGCTTTCGCATAAGCGGCGGCAGCGCCAGTCTTATCGCCGTCCCGCACCGCCAGTTTGGCCCGTAACCACCACGCCAGACCGCCGTCCCCGGCATTTTCAAGAAAGGCCTTGGCGCTGGCGTAATCGCCCTGTTGATAACTCATCGCTGCCAGCCGATCAGCATTTTCCAGGCTGCCTCGGGTACTGTCCTGCAGCAGCTTCACGAGTTTTTTCTCATTCGGCGGTTCATCGCCAAACGACCAGCCAAGACGGCTGACCAGAGAAGCCGTGACCAATTGCTGCACGGCTTTGCGCTGGAGCAAATCCGCCAGTTCAGCCTCGGGCAGCTCGGCCAACTCATTCATCAATTGCTTCAGAGAGGTATACCCGACGGCCGAGCCGTGCAGGTTTTGCGCTTCATACAGTTCGATCGCGCCACTCCAGTCGCCGGCGGTGCGCAACACGCGCGCCTCTTCGCCGAGGCTGGCGACCCCCAGTTCCAGCGGGTCGCTGAAGCCGTCGATGCTCAGTTGCCGGGCCTGGCGGAAGGCATCGCGCGATTGTTCCAGCGCCTCTGGCGCATCCCCCGCCTCGGTGCTCATGGCAAACCAGGTACGCCCCAACGAGTACGCAGCCCAGGTGCTGCGCAACGGACGTTGATCGGCAGGCAGCGCCAGCAGCTTGTTGAAGTACTCGACCGCCAATGGATGATTGCCCGTGGCAAATGCCACGGCGCCAGCCACATACAAACGGATTTCCGGCGGCAGACTGGCGCCCTGCGCCTCGGCCTGACGCGCATCACTCAAGCCACGCAACTGTTTGACCAGCGCTTGCTGTTCGGCGCTCAGACCGGCCTGCTCGGCGGTCTCCCGCGCCGCAGCAGCTGCGCTCTCATCGCCGTACAGATCATCGGGATTACGCGTCGCGGCCGTGGCGTTTTTCAGCCCGGCGATGGTTTTGCCGAGGCGGCTGATCTCGAAGTTGAAGTTGCCCTCCGGCAGATCGGCCAGGGTCTGCCCGCGATTGTCGAGCAGACGCAGCGGGAAGTCCGGGCCGCAGGCCAACGCCGAACCCAGCGGCAGGCTGAGACTCAGGCAGAGCAAATGGCGGGGCCAGTTACGGGTCAACATGCGAACCTCCTTGATCAATATGTGCGCAACGAGCCCAACCGATGGCGCGTTGTGCGCCTGCCGGCAATCGGCCGTCGCGCAGGCGGGTGAAGGTAAGCAGATCCGGGCTTTGTTGCAATGCATAACCGGCCAGCGCATCGGCGCCTTCGCAATCCCGCGCTTGCACCGTGATACGCGCGGGCCAGGCGCTGTCGAGGTTACCGGGGTTATCGAGTGTGAGGTCGTAGAGTCCGTCGGTTTCGCTGAGCGTCAGGCCCAACTGACTGTTCAAGGCATCGCCTCGGGCAACGGCGCGCAACGTGGTCAGACTCCAGGCACGGCGGTCGTTGGCCAGCGGCAGGCGAAACCAGATCAGCCCGGCCAGATGGGCCGGAGGATCCTCACGCAATGTGTTGCCCAGTTGGCTCAGTTGCCGCGGATCGGCAAGCAGCTCCCGACGTTGACCTCCGCGCTCGAGCGGCACCTCGCTCTCCACCAGCGGCGCACCGCCCTCATCCGGCAGCAACGCCACGCCGTAGGCTGGGAGTGCCAGATAGAACGGTTTATCGGTGATCCGCGCCCAGGCCCTGGCCCATTGCAGCGCCTGATCGGGATCAAACAGACCGCGTCGCGGATCGCTCACTGCGTGCACTTGCAGCACACTGCTGTCGACGGTTTGCAACAGCGTCGCCAATTGCCCGCTGTCGAGCCAGGCGGGCAGCGCAGTGATGCTCAATGGCAGAGAGGGCGGCAACGCAGCGCGCAGATGCTTGAGGAATTGCGCGTACGCCGGCAGCCGCGCGTTGCCGGCATCGTGATCGACCTCGATGCCGCTCAGGGTCAGGCCTTGTGCCTGCCAGTCAGCAATGACCTGGAGAATCTGTGCCGTGACCTGCGCCTGGTCCAGCGACTTGAGTTGTCCGTCGAGACGCATGACCGCGATCAATGGCCGACCATCGCGCTTCAACACCTGCGGATCGATACGCGCCCGGCTCCATCCTGCATTCGGAAAAGCCTGCAAGGCCAGCACGCGCAAGGTCGAGAAGTCCGCACGGCTGTCACGCAATGCAGGGTCATGGGCCGACGTCCACTGGCGTTGCCAGACGTAGAGCTGCTGATCGAGCGGCAATGAGGCCTGCGGCTTGCACCCGGCAAACAGTAATACAGCGACCGCTAATGTCAGCTGACGAACAAAAAACAGCATGCCGTGAACAATCCTGTGGCGAGGGAGCAAGTTCCCTCGCCAAAAATACAACCCGATGTTGCCGCCACCTTAATCAGGCAACAGGCTTGCGGGCAATGATGACCTGACTTTTCGCCACCACCGCATCCAGCGCTTGCTTGATCTGCAAACCGCGCGGCGAGTCCAGTACGGCTTGCCAGGTATTGGCCCAGTGATTGAGCAGCGGATGATCCGGATCGCTCAAATCGACCTTGGCTTCCCAGAACAGCAGCATCCACAGCGACCAGTAAAAACCGTACTGGCTGTGGCTGATGATTTCCAGCCCGGCCTCGTTGACCATCGCCTTGAACTGATCTTCGCTGATGACGCGTATGTGGTTGGGTTTCTGGAAGTACTCAGGCGCGGCGATGTCCTTTTGCAGGTCTTCGGAACTGGGGTGCGGCACACTCAACAGGTACAACGCGCCCGGTTTGCCGACGCGCACCAGCTCAGCGAGGAACTGTGCAGGGTCGTCGACGTGTTCGATGACTTCGGTGGACACCACGCGCGTGGCAGTGGCGTCGGCAATCGGCAGCGGGTTGCAGTCGGTCACGTGGCACTCGATGTCGCGCGCCGGAGTGTCGCTCAGGCGCTGACGGGTGGCTTCGACCTTGGCGCCATCAATGTCGGCAATGATGATCTTCGCCCCGCGCATGCCGCAGAAATGCACGTTGCCGCCATCGCCGCAGCCGACATCGAGCACGGTGTCATCGGCCGACACCACAAAGCCCTTGAACAGCTCGTCGGTCTGCTGGTTGAACCAGCCGCTGAGCACCGCATCGTGCAGGCCGAGCGCGTACGAGTCGGCCTTCGCGGCGGGCGCCGCGACAGGCTCTGCCGGGGCTGGAACAGGCGTCGTCGCCGTGAGTTTCTTCAACAGTCTCAGCATGAGGTGGCTCCAGAGGATAGGACGGCGGTTCGGCAAGTGCCGAGGCGTTCGCCCCGTGCAACGCCACGGTAATGCAGGGGCAGTTCGATAATGCGATCGTTGTGTTCACTGAGCATCCCCCAGGATTCCTGACGGTTGCGGCCACCTCGCAGCGCGCGAGTCGGACTTCGGGCGGTGAGGTAGGCGCAACTGGCGCACGGCACCATGATGTCCGGCATTCGTTCAGCGCTCATCGGGCAACCCGGTATCCAGGGGTTTACGGGCAATGATCACCTGGCTCTTGGGCATGAACTGGTCGAGCACTTGCTTGACCGCGAGTCCGTCGGGTCGTTGCAGCAACTCATCCCAGGTTCGGGCCCAGCCTTCCATCAACGGTGGATACGGCGCATGAATGCGATCGCGCACCGCACCCCCCGGATCCTTGCCGGCAGCCTTTTCGCTGGCCCAGAAGAAAATCATGCCCATCACCCAGAAGAATCCGCTGGCCTGCCGATGCTCGATGATCAGCCCCGCGTCTTCGACCATTGCTGCAAAGCGCTCCGGAGTGAAGATGTGCACATGGTTCGGCGTCTGGTAGTAATTTTCGGGGGCGATGCCTTTTTGCAAATGCTCGCCAACCGGTGCCGGTACGCTGAGCAGATACAACGCACCGGGGCGCCCCATGCGCACCAGTTCGGCCAGGAACGGCTCAGGCTCGTCGACGTGCTCCATCACTTCCAGGCACACCACTTTGCTCGCGCAGCCATCAACCAGAGGCAATGGCAGGCTATTACTGACAAGACCCAATCCGGGCCGGGAGCTCTGAGCTTCAACCTGACGGGCCAGATCACGCACTTTGTCGTGTTCGCTGTCAGTGAAAATCACCGAGGCACCCTTGCGTACCGCAAACAACGTCGCGCCGCCCTCGCCACAGCCGACGTCGAGCAAGGTGTCGTCCGGCGTAATGGCAAAGCCTTTGAGCAATTCGCCGCTGTCATTGAGAAACCAGCCATCGAGTACCGCGTCATGGAAGCCGACATCGCGCGGCGACCAGGTGAACAGCGGTGGCGGTTCAGTTGTCGGCTCAGCCACCGGCTCGGCAACAGGTTCAACCGAGGACGCCGATGGTGCGCCGAGCAAACGCCGAAGCAATCGGCGAATCATGCTCCGGTCGCCTCAATGGCCCGTTCGGCGTGCCGCTCGAACAGTTGCGCAAAAAATACCTGCAACCGCTGCTCCGCCACGGCCTGACTGCAAAAACCTCGCAAACTCTCCACCGCTTGCGCCGACATCAACGCATAGCGCTGTGGATCGTTTTTGGCCACCTCATAGCTGGCGCGGTACGCCGCACAAATCGAAGACCATTGGGTGGCATAGCGCAGGGTGCGGTATGCCGAGCGTGGATCGTGTGGCCAGGTGGTCAAATCCTCCGTTGCCGCAATCAGGAAAGCGTTATCGGCACTCAGATAGTCGATCATCGCCGTCGTGCACGGCGCCACTGCCGGCTTGCCGCAGGACATGAACTCCATCAGCGGCAGGCACTGGCCTTCACCGTAGGACGTGTTGACGACATAGCGGGTCGCCTGCACCAGACGCTCGTAATCCGCGTCTGCCAGGTAGCCATAGATCAGCACGATACGGCAGCGATAAGACTGATTCTTGTACAAGTGATGAAGGATGTCGGTGAGGGCTTCTTCGGCATCGTGGTGGGTGAGCTTGAGCACCAGCGTCGCGTCTTCGTTGTCACGGAACGTCGCGCAGAAGGCACTGATCATGTCTTCCCAGTTCTTGCGCCCGTCGCGGGGGTTGAACACCGAGGTGTACACCACGCCTTCGAGCAATAACGTCTGCTCGGTGACCGGCGCTCGAAAATCAATGCCCTTGCCGCGGCGCAGGCGCACCGGACCAAAAGCATTCAGATCGAGCTTGCAGCTGTCGACGACCAGTCCCTTGATTTTCAACCGCACGGCGTCGACGACAGGCTGCCCCTGCAACTGCACCCCCCGCGCGGCAAAACGATCCCAGACCGGTGCAGGCACGGCGACGATCGGGTAATCGGCGTCCATTGCTTCGCGCACGGCATTGACCGTGTAGCTGGAATGAGTGATCGCGGCGCCGCAGGCATTGAGCACGGTGCGCCAGTCGTTCAACGGATCACCGTTGAACGGTTCGTTGGGGATGGTGCTGAATTCCCAGGCGAACACCGGCAACGTCGGGCAGGCCAGATGCACCGGGGTGCGATGCGGGGGCGAGAACGACAGGAACACGCAGGGCTCGCCACGGGCATGGCAGTCCGCGTACAACGCATCGACTTCAGTGACCGGATCAGCAACCTCGACCACCCGCCCGAGGCGTTCCAGCACAGGCCGATATTCCTTGAGCACGAAGTAATAGCTGTATTCCGACCGGCCAAGGTTGCGGTTGATGGTGTGCTGGTTGGTTTCCGAATGGATGATGATCAGCATGAGGCGTTATCCGTAACCTGTGCAACGTTGCCGGCGTGTGACGCCAGTCCGAAAAAGTCCGCGACGCGTTCCTGCAAGGCGGGCACCGCGCAGTAGTTGCGCATGCGCTCGGCCGCCGCCAGTGCCATGTGCTGATAATCCTGCGGCTGCGTGGTGGCCATCCGGTAGCTGTTTTCGTAGGCCTTTTTCAGCGAGCCCCAGTCCGGTCGGTAACGTCGCGCACGATGCAGCCCACGCGGATCATGTGGCCAGATGCTCACTTCCAGACTGGAGCCGACCACGAACGCCACGGACTCGTCGATGTAGTCTTGCATTGCCGTGTGATCGGGCGCGATCACCGGTTTGCCGCAAGCCATGAACGACATCAGCGGCAGGCATACACCTTCGCAATGCGAGGCGTTGACGTAAAAACTCGCGGCCTGATAAAGCCGGGCATGTTCACGATCATCCAGATCGCCCACGATCAGTATCACTCGGCACGCATACGGTGCCAGTTGCGCCATCGGGGTTATCAAGTGCTCGTAGACATCCGTCAGATCGCTCTGGGTCAAGCGCATCACCAGTGTTGCGTCGGGCGTGTCGCGAAATGCCGCGCAAAAAGCGGTAAGGATCTGTATCCAGTTTTTGTGGCCGTCCGTAGGGCTGAACGCCGACACATAGACCACCCCGTCAATGTGGGTCTGGACCTCTACCGAGGTATCCGGCAGTTCCCGTGGTGCAGGAGCGACCACAGGCACCGGTATCGGGCCGGCGATAGTTGGCAAGCGTTTACCGAGCCAGTCATGCAGCCGCTCCGGCAGTAGATCGTGCAGTCCTTCCCAGTACCAGTTCTGCAGGAATCTCACCCGTGGCACCGGTGGCGTCTGCTCGTGGCCCAGATTCAGCAGCCACAGGCGCAGGAAATGCCGGGCAATCACATAGCGGCGCTTCAAGGTCAGCGGCGGTGGGCGTGAAGCTTCCAGTCGGGCCTCGATTTCCGCCTGTTCCTCCGCGGTGAGCGGTTCCGGCAGCAGGTTATCCGGGTGCAGGTCCATGAGCCGAGAATCGAAGATGCAACCTTTGACCGTCAACGTGGTGCCGGCATTGACCGGTGTGCTCGCGTGCTGCTCGCGGATCGCCGCAAAGCTTTCCCACAGGGGGGCCGGCAACACCAGCACCGGGAACGCGTCGCCCATTGAGCGACGGATCGCGGCGGCCGCGTGGCTGGACAGGGTGATCACCCGCCCGTGTTTCGCCAGCATGCGCGTCCAGTCCTGCAGCGGATCGTTGTCCCACTGTTCGTCGGGGATCGAGTCGTACTCCCAGGCAACCACACAAACGGTCGGGCACTCGAGATCGAAGGGCGTTGTCTGCGGGGGGTTGAACGAGAGGCAAACGCTCTCCTGGCCAGCGCTGAGCAACTGTCGGTAGAGCGGATCGACCGCGGCGACAGAATGCACGATGTGAACGCGCCCAAGTGTTTCAAGCAGCGGACGATAGGCCTTCAGTAGCAGGTCACTGGAATCAGGCTGAGCCGGATTCTGGCTGATGGAACTGTCGTTGATATCCGAATAAAGAATGAAATTCATGGCGTTCCACGATGAAACTGCCATCCCGGCAGCCTCAAACTATGACGGCCAAACGTCGATCGGATCGGTGTCCGTCATACGCCTGCGGTCCCGTCTTGTTCTTGTTTTAGTGGTCAGTTTCAACTCTTTGCACGACTTGCCCAAAGGACCCGGGTAATCGTGACGAAGGGCATTCTAAACACATCCGTCGAGGGTTCGTGAACCATGCGCCGCGAATAAATCGGTCTACGCTATCGAGAACTGACCGGTCACGGTTTGCCCTGTTGAAATTGTTGTGCAATTGGCACAGATTGCTCACAAACAACTACAACAACTGTTTCGCCTGTCGTCTGATCGACTGTTGCCTTCGGTCTGACAGACCTTCCTTTGAAACCTGCAGGAAGTGGCGAAAGTTAACGGCCAAGGGGTCGCTGTTGAAAAATTGCCTGTTCATCGCCGGTCCCGGGGGACTCCTCGAACAACACCTGCGAACCCGTCAGCGGCAAACCGCCCCGGATCGACTGCCGCTGCAAGCGTTTCCGGCTGGCGAGACCGCGACATCGGAATGGACACCGATTATCCGCAGCGTCGATTTGGCCATCACGGAGCGCGCCCCATGACTCGACTACTGGTGGAATGCACCCACGTTTTCAACCACCCCAAGCTCAATTCCGGCATTCAGCGGGTGGTACGCAACGTCATCAACAAGCTGCCGCCGAGCACGGACGGTGTCGAGTGCATGCCGGTGATCTTGCTCAATGGTCAGCTGTATCGGGTCACGCGCCTGGCGCCTCTGGACACGCCGGTGTTCAACGCCCTGGCAACCTTTGGCGATCGTCTGGAACGGCTGGCCCATCGCTTCTGGCAATGGCAGCAACGGCTTGATGCGCAATGCACATCGAAGCTGGCGCGACGGCTGCTGTATGTCGGCTATCGTGCCACTGCATTCGCCGCGTTCAGTGTGCCGATGCGGGTGTTCCGGCGCATAAGCCGGTTCCAGTTGCTCAAGCGCTGCACCCCGTTGCAACACCAACCGGACGATCAATTGGTGCTGCTCGACTCCTCCTGGCATTCGGATTTCTTCCCCCACGTCGAAAAACTCAAACGTGAAGGCGTCGGCCTCATTGCGGTGATTTACGACCTGATCCCGCTCAAGCACCCGCATTTCTATGAATCACGACCGGCGCAGGTATTCAGTGAGTGGTTCGACTGGATCTGCCGCACGGCTGACGGCTACATGGCGATTTCCGCCACCGTACGCGATGAAGTGCGTGAAGAACTGCAGCGCCGGATCGGCACCGAGCAGAGCGAAAAGCGCTGGTTCGACTATTTCCATTTGGGTTCGGAGCTGGACCTGCGCAGTTCGGACGCCGCCGTCGATCCTGCGTTGCAACGGGTATTCGAGAGTGCCGAGCCCGTCTTCCTGATGGTCAGCACCATCGAGCCGCGCAAGAACCACGCTTACCTGCTGAACGCTTTCGAGCGCGCCTGGGCCAACGGCTCCAAGGCCAGGCTGTGCATCGCCGGGCACGTCGGCTGGAAGTGCGACGAGTTGCTCGCCCGTATTCGCAACCACCCGCAATTGAACCAGCGTCTGTTCATGTTCAACAACCTGAGCGACACCAGCCTGGAGCATGCCTACGCTCATGCCAGCTCCCTGGTATTTCCTTCGGTTGTCGAAGGGTTTGGCTTGCCACTGGTGGAGGCCATGCAGCGTGGCTTGCCGGCGATGGGCAGTGACATCCCGGTATTCCGCGAGATTGGCGGCGAGTTCATGGCCTATTTTGACCTGCGTGATCCGCGTAGCCTCACAGAGCTGATCATTACCTTTGAACGCAGCGGCCAGTTCCCTGCCAGCCGCGATGTCCGCGACTGGCGCTGGATCGATTGGCGCCAGGCCAGTCAGCAATTGGTCGAGCGCAGTGCACACCGTGTGCTGAAGGTACCGGCAGCACTCGGCAGCGCCATCGCGGCGGATGGCGGTGAGTCGGCAGCCACGCTGCCGCTGAAACCTGAATACCCAATGCTCCGCCCAGCCGTCTCGGGGTCGGCATCACACCACTGGTGAAAGCGCCCCATCGCGTCTGTGCGAACGAATGAACAAGCCTGCGCCCCATCCAGCGGCGCAGGCTGTTGCGTGTTACCAGAGAACGACCGTTGCCAACACCTGTCGCCATGCGCCGACGCCATTCAGCTTCACAAGTCCAGCACCAACGGCTGTGCACTCTGCGCCGGCACCGCACAACAAATCAGCACCTGCCCCTCTTCCGGAATCTCCGCTGGCGGCTGTGGATAATTCACTGCGCCACTGATCAGCCGGGTCTTGCAGGTACCGCATGAGCCACCCCGGCAACTGAACTCCGGGCGCAGTCCGCGACTTTCCGCCAGCTCCAGCAAGCTGCCGCTGTCCGGTTGCCAGCGCGCCTCTTTGGCCGAGCGCTCAAAGACCACCGGCACTGACGTTGTCGCCGCCGGCGGCTGCTCGATGACGATCGCGTCCGGGTCCCGCTGGCGTACGAGCGTCGACGGGCCGAAAGTTTCCGCATGAATCCGCGCATCGCGCACATCCAGTTCACGCAGGTTGTCGTACAGGCCCTGAGTAAAACTGCCGGGGCCACACAGCACGAAGTCGATCTGATCGTAGTCCTCGACCTCCAGCAGATTGCGCAGTAACGCACCGTCGATGCGTCCGTGCCGATCAAAATCCTCGCCCAGGTCGGCATCGTCTTCCGGCTGGCTGAGCAAACGCATCACCTGCACCGCATCGCCCGCCTTCTCCAGCAACTGATTCAGCTCCTTGCGAAACGGCTGGTCTGCGAGACTGCGCGAACTCTGCAATAACCACGTCGGGCGAATCCTGCGGGTACGCAGGCCTTGATAAACCACCTCGCGCAGCATCGACAGCAACGGCGTAATGCCGACGCCCGCCGCCAACAGCACCAAGGGCCGGCGTTCCAGCGGCGCCACGGTGAAATGCCCCTGCGGCGCGCGCGCCTCCAGCACGTCACCGACGCGAATCTGTTCATGCAAATGGGTCGAGACCCGGCCTTCACGCTTCACGCTGATGCGGTAGAAACCATCCGACGGCGCGCTCGACAAGCTGTAGGTGCGGATATGCACCTCGCCATCGAGGGTAAAGCGCAGTGGCAGATGCTGGCCGGCGAGAAATACCGGTAAACCGGCACCATCAGTCGGCTCCAGATAGATGGAGCGAATGTGGCGGCTTTCCGCTTCGATTTTCGCCACCCGCAGTGGTCGCCATTGGTTGCCCAGAGCCTGCGCCTGCAAACGGGCATCCGCCTCGGCCCAGTTGCCGGTCAACAGGCTGTTGGGCGACATCCCGTCGAAGCGCCAGCGCAGAGCCAGGGCTGCCGGGCGCCGCACCAGTTTCTCCACTTCAAATGTCCACAACCGCTCCGCGCCTTGAAAGGCCTCGATCTGCGGGCCTTCAAGGATGATCTCGGTGCGTCCGCTCAGTTGCAGTACATCGCCTGTGGAAAAGTCGATGAACAACAGACCGGCCTTGGGATTGAGCAGCAGATTGCCCAAGGTGTTGAAGTGCAGGTTGCCGGCAAAATCGGGAATGGTCAGGCGATTGCCCTCCACCCGCACGAAACCGGGCTGGCCGCCACGGTGGGAAACATCCACCGCACGCTGGCCGTCGGTATCCACATAACTGGCGACGAAAAACGTGTCGGCGCTGGCGATCAGCGCCACCGCTGCGTCATCCAGCGCCGCCAGATGCCGGGCCGGTCGCGAGGCCGGATCGGCCAGCGGCACCCGTTGAAACTGGCGCAACTGAATGTATTGCGGACAGTTGCCAAAGGCCTGATCCACCGTCAACTCGAATCCGTCAGGCGCAAGATTGGCCACATGCCCGTTGAGGCGATTGCGCCGCCGGGTATGCAGTTCGATGCCGAGCAAGCCGACAGGCTCGCCGTCAGCCAGTTGCGCCGGATCATCAGCAGCCGGCAGGCTGGAAAACCTCAGGTGCTGCGGATCAGGCGAGCGGGCAAATCCCGGCGCCCCTTCGAGCACACTGGCCCAGGGACGACCGTCGGCATCGACCGCGCCGAACAGCATGAAAGGCAGTTGCTGATAGAACTCACGGTGCTGATCCGGCATCCAGGTGCGAATCACCTTGCGTCCGAACGCCTCCATACGCGCGGCAACACCCACCTGTTCTTGCAGTTGCCGCTCGCCAGCGTGCCACGGTGAACGTTCCATCACGACCTCCCTTGCGCGCTGCTCGCGCAGTGTGGATCAAGAAAATCAGACTGCGGTTTGCAGTCCGGCAACGGTGCGCGGCATGCCGACAAAACCGGGCAACGCTTCAATCCGGGCCAGCCAGGCGCGCACATTGCCATAGTCGTCCAGCGACACATTGCCTTCCGGTGCATGGGCGATGTAGCTGTAGGCCGCTACGTCGGCGATGGTTGGCTCGCTG
>NZ_QAIU01000130.1:0-16130 GCF_003061205.1 Pseudomonas sp. HMWF006 | reverse complement strand
AAGTAGCTGAAGTTCTCCAGCCCGATGAATTCGTTCACCCCCGGATCGAGCAGGTTGTAGCGAATCACCGAGAAGTAAAGGGTCATGCCCAGCGGCACGATCATCCACAGCAGCAATAGGGCCACCGACGGGCTGACCAGAAACCAGCCGGGATTGGCCACACGGTTTTTACGCTGGGGTTGCGACAGGTCGAGGTGGGCTTTGGCAGTTGAAGTATTCATGGTGATCACAACCGTTTGGGTGCAGATACATGTTCAGGAAAGACAACCTTCCTGACATCGACGCGAACCCTGTGGGAGCGGGCTTGCCCGCGATGGCGATTGAGCAGTCGACATCAATGTTGAAGGTGCCGGCCCCATCGCTGGCCAAGCCAGCTCCCACAGGTTAAGTGGCGGTTACTTGGGATAACCGGCGCGCTTCATCTCGCGTTCGGTGGTTTGCTGCGCGGCGGCCAGGGCCTGGTCCACCGTGGTCTGGCCGATCAGCGCCGCCGAAAACAGCTTGCCGACCTGGGTACCCACGCCCTGAAACTCGGGAATGGTCACCAGTTGAATGCCGATGTAAGGCACCGGTTTCAGCGTCGGTTTGCTCGGATCCGCCGCTTTCAGCGATTCCAGCGTGACCTTGGCGAACGGCGCCGCGCTCATGTAGGCGTCGCTGTACGTCGAGGCCCGGGTGCCCGGCGGTACGTTGGCGATGCCGTCGGTCTTGGCCACCAGTTCACCGTACTCTTTGGATGTGGCCCAGGCGCTGAACGCTTTCGCGGCGTCCTTGGCCTTGGAGCTGGTCGGAATCGCCAGCGCCCACGAGTACAGCCACGCCGAACCTTTGTCGGTGACTTGATGGGGCGCAAAGGTGAAGCCGACGTGGTCGGCGACCTTGCTCTGGGTCTTGTCGGTGACGAACGAGCCGGCGACGCTGGCGTCGACCCAGATCGCGCATTTACCGCTGTTGAACAGCGCCAGGTTTTCGTTGAAACCGTTGCTCGAAGCGCCCGGCGGGCCGGATTTCTTCATGGTGTCCACGTAGAAGTTCAGCGCGTTTTTCCATTCCGGACCGTTGAATTCGGGTTGCCATTTCTCATCGAACCAGCGCGCGCCATAGGCGTTGGCCACCGTGGTGATCAACGCCATGTTCTCGCCCCAGCCGGCCTTGCCGCGCAGGCAGATGCCGTACTGCTCTTTATCCTTGTGGGTGAGTTTTTCGGCGAAGCCGGCGATCTGTTCCCAGGTCGGACGCTCGGGCATGGTCAGGCCGGCCTCCTTGAACAGGTCGGTACGGTAATAGGTGATCGAGCTTTCGGCGTAGAACGGCAGGGCGTACAGCGAGCCTTTGACCGAGAGGCCTTCGCGCACCGACGGGAACACATCGTCGAGGGCATAACTGGCCGGCAGATCCTTCATCGGTTCCAGCCAGCCTTTGGCGCCCCACAGTGCAGCTTCGTACATGCCGATGGTCAATACATCGAACTGTCCGCCCTGGGTAGCGATGTCGGTGGTCAGGCGTTGGCGCAGGACGTTTTCTTCCAGCACCACCCAATTGAGCTTGATGTCCGGATGCTCGGTCTCGAAGTTTTTCGAGAGCTTCTGCATGCGAATCATGTCGCTGTTGTTGACGGTGGCGATGGTCAGGGTCTGGGCGCCAAGGCTGACGCTGCTTAGGGTCATGCAGGTGAGGGCAAGCAGAGCTTTTGCAGTGGGTTGCATCGTGCACTCCTTTTCTGCGCCCGGAGACGGCAGAAGGACAGTTATTGTTTTTGTGTCTTCCGAATGCAGGAAGAATGTGCACTGATTACAGCGTTCATTCGTCGGGCTGACAAATCATCCATAGCACTTGAACCGATACTTTTTTGCACTCGCGATTGCGGGCGAGAACCAGGGAAGGGTTATCCAGTCAGTACAGGTCTTCGACTCTGAACAGATCAAGACCTGCGGGAGAATTGTGTTGTCAGCCGTGGTTTTGTTCAGTCAGACGCTGCACCGCGAGGCGCCGATAATGCGAGGGCGTCATGCCCTTGAGCTGCTGAAAACGCCGGTTGAAGTTGGAGATGTTGTTGAACCCCGACTCGAAACACACTTCGGTCACCGGTTTGTCGCCGTCGGCCAGTAATTCGCAGGACTTGCTGATGCGCAGGCGATTGACGAACTCGATGAAGTTGCGGCCGGTGGCTTGTTTGAACACGCGGCTGAAGTAAGTGGGTTTCATGCCCAGGTGCTCGGCCACTTCTTCCAGCGGCAGTTCCCTGGCGTAGTGGGCGAAGATGTAATCCACCGCGCGGTTGGTGCGGTCGATATTGTGTTCGTCGGCCAGTTGCGGAGTGGTGGCGCCGGACAGCAGTTGATAGTCGTCACTGGCCGCCAGCAATTCCATCAGGATGAAGAAGTGCCCAAGACGGGTGATGCCTCCTGAGTCGGCGATCCGTTGCATCAACGTCATGGCCTGGCGAATCGTGCGTTTGTTGCGAAATTCGATGCCGTACTGCGCGCGCTCCAGTAGCGGAGCCAGTGTCTTGAGCTCGGCGAACACATGGTGTCCGCTGTCGAACAGCTCATCGGTGAAGTTGACCAGCATGTCGCGTTTCTCGACCACTTCGCCTTCCTCCACCTGGCTGATCCAGTTGTGCGGCAGGTTGGGGCCGGTGAGAAACAGCGTTTCAGGAAAAAAGTTGCCGATGTAGTCGCCGATAAACACCTTGCCGGAACTGGCGACGATCAAGTGAAGTTCGTACTCCTTGTGAAAGTGCCAGCGCACTAACGGGCAAGGAAAACCATGCTGACGGTAGATGATGGACAACCCGTTGTGGTCATCCATCAACTCGTAGGAGGGGTCGGTCACGCGGGCGGTTCGGGTCATGACAAGGCACTTTTTTTGTTATCGCCCCTTGATCATGCCTCGTTTGGCGTGTGGGTTGCCAGCGTTGAGACGCGCTGGTCCGGTTGCCTTACCCCGCCATCAGACTCATATAGGACGCGGGCCTGCCCAAGGCCTTTTTCAGGTTCACTGCCCGGCAGTACGCGACAATCCGGCTTTCCTCGATGAAGTCGACATTGATGATGTTGCAATTAATGGCCCAATCGCTGGTTTGCGGATCAAACCAGCGGTCGAGTTCACGGTGAATGTCCACCGGCCCACCCAGAGCACTGTAACTGGTGGCGGACAGCGACCACGGTCTCCAGGTCCCGGGCGGGCTTTTCATCACTTCGCTGATGTAGTGCTGCAGCTCATCGCTATGGGTGATGCCATTGCCGCTCCACTTGTGCATGACCTGTTCGAGAAACACGCTTCGATTCACTTCTCTGGGCAACGGCGCTGCGACCAGTACCCGTTGCTGCGTACTGATGCGTTTAAGTTGCCCCAGACTGAGGTGTTGGTTATGCGCAGGAATAATGCGATCGCCCAGTAGGTGAATGACCATGTCGTGAAAGTAGACTAAGTTGAACCCTTCGCCTTCCAGTTGGTGAAAGTCGATGAGAATGAACTCGTCCGGGTTGCGATCGAGGAAATTTCTGGTGTCGCTCAGCAGGTCGCCCAATGTTCTTGAATTGAGAAAACCGTTGTGTTGGGCTCGGAATTTCCCAATCCCCACACCCTTGGGATCCCAACTCAAGCGGATATCAAGCGCACGTGCACCGTTATGCAACTGGGCATAAAAAGAATCGTGCTGACACGCCAGCCAGTGACGGGGTGGTCCGAAAAAAGGGTACGAGGCCTGCCAGTCACTCCCGGCATTGTGAGTGCCGGGGAGTGTTAGTTCCAGCAGCGATAAAGAGTCGATCTGCGGTGTCGCCGCCATCCAGTTATTCGGCGAAAAGTTGAATACTTGATTGTTCAATTGTTTGCTTCCTGCATGTTTTAGTGATTTTGCGCCAATGCTGAAGTTGTGCATGGCGCAGGCAGGAAGTTCTAAAGTAAAGTTTGCAGCTTGGCTATATTGTGTTTGATGCCAAGTATGTTTTTTGCGCTTTATTTATTTTTGTTCTTCGCTTCAATCCATTGCGACATATATTGTGTGCTTTTGTGCGAGTGATGCCGCAGCATACTGCCGATGAAGTTCTGTGCTCGTAGAGTTTGCAGGTTCTGTTGGCAATAACGCAGTTTTTCAATCAGCGCCGGACCATGGATGGCGCGTTGGTAGCGTTCACCGAGCAAGGTGTTGCCTATCTGTTGGGCTGCCTGCCAAAGCGCCTCGTCGGTATACAGCGCAACAGCCCGGGTGGCGAACTCGCGGGCACTGTGTGTGATCGCACCGGGCCAGCGCGCATCGCCGCGCATGCCTTCAGCGCCAATCGGCGTGGTCACGCTGGGCGTACCGCACATCATGGCGTCGAGCAATTTGCCTTTGATACCCGCGCCAAAACGCAGAGGGGCCAGGCACACCCGCGCCGCGGCCATTACCTGCAACGCATCTTCGGCCCGGTTCAGCACATGAAAACCCTGCGCGGCGTTATGCAGGGCTGTGGCTTTGGGCGGCGTGTAAGCACCGTAAATGTGTAACTGCGCATCCGGCAATTGCTGACGAATCAGCGGCCAGACTGTGGATTTCATCCAGAGCACTGCGTCCCAGTTGGGTGCGTGCCGGAAGTTGCCAATGCTCAGAAAGTGCGCGCGATCGGCAAATGTCCGCGGCGGGGCGCTCGGCGAATCAACCATCAGCGGGCACTCATGCAGCAAATGCCGTGGCAAGCCGAATTGCTCGACCAGCAAGGCGATTTCCACGGCGGAGATCATCAGGTTCAGGTCGCAGCGGTACAGCGCGGCGATTTCGCGTTTGGCCAGATCGCTGTCGGCCATGGACAGGAACTCTTCGTGCAGTGCCGGTGCAAACAGGTCGCTGAAGTCATCCTGATCACTGTTGTTTTTCAGACGATCCTTGAGACGCTGATGGCGAGCATGACGCAGGCTTTGCAGATCGGACGTCTCCAGCACGCGCAGAGCGTTCGGGCAATGTTGTTCAACACGCCAGCCGAACTGTTCCTCCATCATGAACTGGTCGAACAACACGATATCCGGCGCCAGTTCGCTGATGAAGGTATCGAAGCTGCTGTTGTTGAGCTCGATCGGCACTTCGCGAATGCCCAGCGTTGCCAGATCCGCCATGTGCTCGCCGGGGCTTGCCGGACTGCTGAAGGTGACTTCCCAGCCTTGTTGCAAGAGCGTTTCGAGGATCTGCATGACGTGCCCGCTGGCCGCCGAAGAGCGCGGTTCCGGCCAGACGTAACCGATGACCAGGACTTTGGTGGCAGTGGGGTGAGTCATGAAACATGTTCCTTCGCAGCAGTAGGGGCATATAAACGGGCGCAATTAAACCACAGGCGCGAAGGCTGGATGCAGCGATTCGCCAAGCGGATTAATAAAAGTCCATAGTTGATGGGTTGTGGCTGAAGTAAAGAATGCTAATAACTATTGTCTTTATGAAAGCGAAGAAGGGTTGTTAGTTTTGTGTTCACCGACAGTAGTGAAAAAAATGCATCCTGCATTTTAATACTGTGCGCATGAGATTAATGATGAGTAAGTATTTGCCAGGAATTCATGAGGATTTCGAAGATTCGTTGTCGTGGCTGCTGGACCCATTGGCGGAACTGGAAGAAGTTGCACTATCCCTGAATCCCCGAACAGCCCGCCTGACGGCGCCTCAAGATGATGTTTTTGACGGTGTAAATACCAGGGAATTGGCGGAAAGTGTCTGGAAAGGCTGCGCGATCATCACGGATCCTGTGGGTTTTGACCCGGCCAGCTTTATTCGGGATTGCATTGATGAAACAGTGCTGAAAATTGTGCAAGACGAGAAGCTGCGCGAAACAATTCAGTTTGACTCCGAGTTAGCGGTTAAATATTACGATCTTGACTCGCCCCAACGCAGTGATTCGCTCAAAGGGGAGAAAAAACCGATTGTCTGGAAAGAGAAGACGTTTACCTTGGCAGAAATCTGCACGGACTATCACTTGCGTCAGTTGAAACCCTTTTACGGGGTCGAGGTTCAATGGCCCGCCGAGTATCCGCAAGCGCTGGTTGACAGTTTCACTGACGCGGACTACCAGACTGACTTCAAACACTACGTCAGCGATAACCTGAGTAACCCTGCAGTGGCGGCCTTCGCTCGCCTGCTGAAAAAAGCCGAGTTGAACAAGTTGGTCGTGGAGTTCATCAAAAGCGACAAGCGCTCTGCTGACGATCAACTTATTGCTTTCCATTACCTCAAAGGCTTGATTGCGCCACGCGTCATCAATCTGCACAGCGATCCTGATCTGAAGGTCGACAATGCCGTATTTATTGGCCACAGCAATCTTGGGCGCGGTGTGGTGTTCTTCCTGGGCGAAGACAGTGCTGCCTACGAATTTCCCGCCGGTCACGACGCCCGCGGAGCGTTTGTAGAAAACAACAGCGACTTTCAGAAACACCTGTTGAAACGGATTCCCTTGCGCGATCAGCAAAAGCCCCATGTACGTGATTTCAAATATCGAGGCCTGGAGTTTCCTGTTTTTGTCACCCGACCCAATTATCGGGAACTGGTCTTTCAATCCCGCCCGGATATCGGCCAGGCGTTGTTCGATCGTCAGGTCGACAGGGCGCTGGCAGACATCGACACGCTGGTTTCAACTCAGGCTGAGCGTCTCACCGATATCGCCCTGGAAGCCGCAGGGTATCTTCTGCAGTGCATCGCGTTTGCGGCCTCTTTGCCGTACGGCGGAACAGGCGCGCTGGCTTCCGCGCCGATTCGTATGCTGATTCCCTTTCTGTTGGGGCTTGGGGCCTCTGCAACGGATCTGGTGCGTGCCGGGATATCGGATGACCCGTCTGAGGCCGAGCGGTTGAGAATCAACGCAGCCATTGGCGTGCTGGCTGAACTGGCCGGCCCCATCGCTGAGAAAATACTCGGCAAAGCCCTGTCAGCCCTGGCCAAAAAAGACATCAGCCGGCGGGTGCTTCAGGCGCTCAAGAACAGTAATCGACCTTCAGTGTTGCGCCGATCGGCAACCCGGCTTCGCCAGCAACTGGCGAGCACCACCGGCAAGCAAATACCCGAGGCAGGCAAAGGTTTGCTGGTTGCCGGGTATTTGCAGGAGCTGGCCGGCGGGCCGAACGTGGCACAGACACTAGCGACGAATACCCAACTTGTGCGTCTTTCCGGCCCGGAAAAAGGCTATGTCTATCAGGGCTTCGTGTTCCGGGGAGACATGCGCGACCCGGCGATCATTTTCGAGAAGGGTTTCACTCAGCGCGCGCCGATCAGGCACCTCGATGAAATCAACGGTTTAAAGGGCGGTTACGGTGGTGCACATGACGCGCTCAGTCCCGACGGCGCAGGTATCTCCACCTCCGCCTTTTATAAGAAGGATGGGGCTGGCGCCTTCGTTTATGGCGGGCAAAAGGGCGGCCATACCTATTTCATTGATGCACGGCAGCTGGAAGGTTTTCATCTGTATGCCAATACCGAATTGGCCTTTCGTCCCGATTCCGGCTTGAAGACCCTGCCACCGCTGGAGATCAATTATGGCGTCGATCTGCCTCCCGCCTTGATTCTGGGAGCCTACGACTCACGCGGAAGGTTCATACCCAACCCGAAAGCGATCAATCGTGCCATCGCGGCAAGTGATATCAATCCGTTGAAGGGGGGCGGGCGCGAGGTCGGTAACAAGCTCCGCCAGCCGCTGGGGGCAGATGACCTGTTCTCCGATCTCGACTTTGGCAACGAAGCGGTCAGCGCTGAGGAGGCCATTGTGCCGGCGGTGCAGCCTGATTCCGCACCTGCTCGACCTGAAGCAGGCAAAGTCACCAGCGATGACATCACTGCGTTCAGAGAGCGGCAAAAAGCGAAGCGCGATCGAGCGAATCAATAAAGGCTGAAATAACCGGAGGGCGGGTTCCCTCTGGTTATTCCGGGGCACTGTGCATGACTGCAATGGCCGGCGGGTTTCATCGTTTCAGAATGCTGGTGACCTTGTCCCGCAACTGGTCAATCGAAAAGGGCTTGCCAATCACGTGCATGTCGGCGGGCACGTCGATGCTTTCGGCGTAGCCGCTGGCAAACAGGATAGGCAGGTCAGGGCGCAGGAGACGGGCGTGAGTCGCCAGCTCGCGGCCATCCATCACCGGCAGGCCGACATCCGTCATCATCAGATCAATGCGCAGGGCCGGATCCTTGAGCGTCTCGAGGGCCTGCTCGCTGCCATCGGCCTCAAGTACTTTGAATCCCAACTCCTCCAGCACATCAACGATCAACATGCGCACGATGTTGTCATCTTCTACAACAAGGATGATGGACTGGGTGTCGGACATAATCAGGGCTCTCAAAGGTAAAATTCAGGGGCGCCGGTCGATCAAAAGTACCGGGCTCTTGCATGAGTAAGTGGCGCATGGCCACAAGTTCCCGCACGGATACAAAAAAGAATCGCGAGACACCTGACGGCAAGGATAACCGTTGACCGCCGGGTCAGCGCGGGCAAAAGCGGGAAATCACTGCTAAAACGATGAGAAAAATGGAACCACTGTGCCGTTTTGGGGCAAACTCTCTGGTTTTCAACAGTTCGACAAGGCTGCCCCATGTCCTCTCCGTCTTCGGTTGATGAACAACGGTTTCGTAAACTCCTGAGTCGCAACATCAGCCTGCCCTTGGGCGTCGGCCTGGTCAGTGCCGTGTTCTTCGTCTCGCTGATCACTTATCTGCTGTCGGTCATCCAGTGGGTCGAGCACACCGATCGGGTGATCAATAACGCCAACGAAGCGGTGAAACTCACCGTGGATCTGGAAACCGGCATGCGCGGATTCCTGCTCAGCGGCGACGAGCATTTCCTCGACCCGTACGAGACCGCCAAGCCACGAATCAATGTGGCGCTCAACACCTTGCTTGAGCTGACCGCCGATAATCCGGTGCAAACCGATCGTCTGCGCCGTCTGCAGGCGTTGCAGGTCGAGTGGGCCAACTACGCGCAAACGATGATCGATCTGCAGCGTTCCAGCGGCGATTACCGCGGCGCGGTCAAGGCGGGGCGGGGCAAGCGGCTGACGGACGAGATTCGCAAGCAATTCGAAGACGTGATTGACACCGAGCAGATGCTGCGCACCACGCGCAATGAGGACGTGCGCCGGACCACGATCTGGAGCATCAGCCTGTACCTGTTGTTTATCGCCGGTATCAGTGGCTTGCTGGCCTACATCGGCCGCCGCGATCTGGTCAATCTGTCGACCAACTACAGCGCCAACCTGGCCGCCCAGCAAGCCAGTGCCGCACGCCTGGAGCAACAGGCCTGGCTGCGTAACGGTCAGACTGAACTCGCCGAGCAAGTGCTGGGCCAACTCACGCTCAATCTGTTGGGTCGCAATATTCTGCAATTCTGCGCGCAATACCTCGGTACGGCCGTGGCCGCGCTGTATGTGCGTGAAGAACACGGCGGCCTCAAGCGCGTGGCGACTTACGGTTTCTCCCGCGAGCAAGAGGAGAAGGACCAGTCGATCAACAATGACGAAGGCATCGTTGGTCAGGTGGCCCGCCATGCGCGGTTGATTCGCCTTGATTCGGTGCCGTCCGATTACTTCAAGGTCAGCTCCGGTCTGGGTGAAGGCCTGCCGCACAGCGTACTGGTCGTGCCGACCAGCGATGATGACCGGGTCAACGGCGTGATCGAACTGGGCTTCCTGCGCCCGCTGAACGATCGCGATATCGAACTGCTGGAACTGATCGCCGGCAACATTGGCACGTCCATCGAAGCGGCACGCTATCGCCAGCGCTTGCAGGAAGTCCTCGCCGAAACCCAGCAGCTCAACGAAGAGTTGCAGGTGCAGCAGGAAGAACTGAAAACCGCCAACGAAGAGCTGGAAGAACAGTCGAGGATTCTCAAGGAATCCCAGGCGCATCTGGAAACCCAGCAGATCGAGCTGGAGCAGACCAACGAACAGCTGGCCGAGCAGGCGCAAACCCTGGCCGAACAGCGCGATGCGATGGATCTGAAGAACACCGAACTCAATCAGGCCCAGGTGCAGCTCGAAGAGCGCGCCGAAGAACTGCAGCGCTCGAGCAAGTACAAGTCCGAGTTCCTCGCCAACATGTCCCACGAACTGCGCACACCGCTGAACAGTTCGCTGATTCTGGCCAAGCTGCTGGCGGAAAACCCGCAGGACAACCTCACTGCCGAGCAGGTGAAATTTGCCGAATCGATTTACTCGGCCGGTAACGATCTGCTGAACCTGATCAACGACATTCTCGACATTTCCAAGGTCGAGGCGGGGAAACTGGAAGTGATTCCGGAGAACACCAGTGTCGCGCGTCTGGCAGACAGCCTGCGCAACGTGTTCGAACCGCTGGCGGCGGACAAGCGCCTGACCTTCAGCGTTGACTTGCAACCGGACGCACCGGTGACCCTGTTCACTGACCGCCAGCGTCTGGAGCAAGTGATCAAAAATCTGCTGTCCAACGCCGTGAAGTTCACCGAAGCGGGCGCGGTCAGCCTGACCATCACTGGCCAGCCCGATAATCGTGTCGCATTCATCGTGCGCGATTCGGGTATCGGCATTGCCGCCGATCAGCAGGAAAGCATTTTCGAAGCGTTCCGGCAGGCCGATGGCACGACCAACCGCAAATACGGCGGCACCGGCCTGGGGTTGTCGATCTCGCGGGATCTGGCCACGCTGCTGGGCGGCTCGATCAGTGTCAGCAGTGCCCCGGGGCAGGGCAGTGTGTTCACCCTGGTGCTGCCGCAGCAGTACAGCGAGTCAGCCAGAATCCCGAACACACCGATGGCCTATACACCGCCGCCGTTGCCGACCCCGGTGGTCAGCGCGCCGGTCGTACCTGCGGCATCGCCGATGGCTCCGGTGCACATTCCACGGTTTGCCGATGATCGCGACAAGGCGCCGTTCACCACCCGCTGCATTCTGGTGGTGGAGGACGAGCCGAATTTCGCCCATATCCTCTACGACCTGGCGCATGAACTGGGTTATCAGTGCCTGGTCGCCCACGGTGCGGACGAGGGTTATAACCTGGCGAGCGAGTTCGTCCCGGATGCAATCCTGCTCGACATGCGTCTGCCGGACCATTCCGGCCTGACCGTGTTGCAGCGCCTGAAAGAGCATCCCGGCACTCGGCACATTCCGGTGCACGTGATCTCGGTCGAGGACCGCGTCGAAGCGGCGATGCACATGGGCGCCATCGGTTATGCGGTCAAACCGACCACTCGCGAAGAACTCAAGGACGTGTTTGCCCGTCTCGAAGCCAAGCTGACGCAGAAGGTCAAACGCGTGCTGCTGGTCGAGGATGACGACCTGCAGCGCGAAAGCATTGCACGCCTGATCGGCGATGAAGACATCGAAATCACCGCCGTGGGCCTGGCCCAGGACGCTCTCGAGCTGTTGCGCACAACGATCTACGACTGCATGGTCATCGACCTGAAGCTGCCGGACATGCTCGGCAACGAGTTGCTCAAGCGTATGTCCACCGAAGATATCTGCTCGTTCCCGCCGGTGATTGTCTACACCGGGCGCAACCTGACGCGCGATGAAGAAGCCGATCTGCGCAAGTATTCGCGCTCGATCATCATCAAGGGCGCACGCTCGCCTGAGCGTTTGCTGGATGAGGTCACACTCTTTCTGCACAAAGTCGAATCGCAGTTGTCCCATGAAAGGCAGAAGATGCTCAAGACTGCGCGCAGCCGCGACAAGGTCTTCGAAGGTCGCAAGGTGCTGCTGGTGGACGACGATGTGCGCAACATTTTCGCCCTGACCAGTGCGCTGGAACACAAGGGCGCAGTCGTGCTGATCGGTCGTAACGGCCGTGAGGCGATTGAAAAACTCAATGAAGTCGAGGACATCGACCTGGTGCTGATGGACGTGATGATGCCGGAAATGGATGGTTTTGAAGCCACCACGGAAATCCGCAAAGATCCGCGCTGGCGCAAACTGCCGATCATCGCGGTAACGGCCAAGGCCATGAAGGATGATCAGGAGCGTTGCCTGCAGGCGGGCGCCAATGATTACCTGGCCAAGCCCATCGACCTGGATCGCCTGTTCTCGCTGATTCGCGTGTGGTTACCGAAAATGGAACGCATTTAGTGGAACGCAGTAGCTCCGTTGAACGAAACAGCGAAATTGAATTGCGCTTGCTGATCGAGGCTATCTACCTCAAGTACAGCTACGATTTTCGCGATTACTCCGGCGCCTCGATCAAGCGCCGGGTACAACACGCGTTGACCCAGTTCGAATGCGCAACCATTTCGGCGCTGCAGGAAAAGGTCCTGCACGATCCGACCGCGTTCATGCAGTTGTTGCAGTTGCTGACGATTCCGGTCAGCGAGATGTTCCGCGATCCGTCGCACTTCCTCGCCATTCGCAAGGAAGTGGTGCCGTTGCTGCGCACCTATCCGTCGATCAAGATCTGGATCGCCGGGTGCAGCACGGGCGAGGAGGTCTATTCGATGGCGATCCTGCTGCGCGAGGAAGGCTTGCTCGATCGCACGATCATTTATGCCACCGACATCAATCCGCGCTCGCTGGAAAAGGCCAAGCAGGGGATTTTCTCGATGGAGAACGTCCGGGCGTACACCGCCAACTACCAGCAGGCCGGCGGCCAGAGCTCGTTTTCCGACTACTACACGGCTGCTTATGGCTATGCGATTTTCGACAAGAGCCTGTGCGAAAACGTGACGTTTGCCGACCACAGTCTGGCGACCGACAGCGTGTTCTCGGAAACCCAATTGATTTCCTGCCGTAACGTGCTGATCTATTTCAACAAGAAACTGCAGGACCGCGCTTTCGGGCTGTTCCATGAATCGCTTTGCCATCGCGGTTTCCTGGTGCTGGGCAGCAAAGAGACGCTGGATTTTTCCAGCTATGCCAATCAGTTCGAGCCACTGGTGAAGCAAGAACGGATCTACCGCAAATCATGAGCGAGACCGTGGATTTGCCTCGCGTCGAGGCGATTGTGGTCGGGGCTTCCGCCGGTGGCGTCGAAGCGTTGCTGGCGCTGCTCGGGCCGCTGCGCCGGGGCTACGCGCTGCCGATCATTGTCGTCCTGCACTTGCCGGAAGAACGTCGCAGCCTGTTGGCCGAAGTTTTCTCCCGGCGGTTGGAGATGCCGGTGCACGAGGCCGTCGACAAACAGGACATTGCTGCCGGCACCGTTTATTTCGCGACGCCGGGCTATCACCTGTCCGTGGAGGAAGATCGCAGCCTGTCGTTGAGCCTTGAAGATCGCGTGCATCATTCGCGGCCGTCGATTGACTACCTGTTCGAATCGGCCGCCGACGTCTACGGTCCCGCGCTGGCCGCCGTTCTGCTGACCGGCGCCAATCACGATGGCGCGCGCGGCCTGGCGCAAGTCAAACACCGTGGCGGTCTGACCATTGTCCAGGATCCCGAAGAGGCGCAAGTCGCCACCATGCCCCGGGCTGCGCTGAAACTGCAGCAGCCGGACCATGTCCTACCCATTCACGGCATCGGCCGTCTGCTTGTCGAGCTGGAACGAATCGCATGCTGAGTAATATCCAAGCCAAACTGCTGATCGTCGACGATCTGCCGGAAAACCTTCTGGCGCTCGAAGCGCTGATCAAGCGCGAAGACCGCAGCGTGTACAAGGCGCTGTCAGCGGACGAGGCACTGTCGCTGTTGTTGCAGCACGAATTCGCCATGGCCATCCTCGACGTGCAAATGCCGGGCATGAACGGCTTTGAACTCGCCGAGTTGATGCGCGGCACCGAGAAAACCAAAAACATTCCGATCATCTTCGTCAGCGCCGCCGGCCGTGAACTGAACTACGCGTTCAAGGGCTACGAGAGCGGGGCGGTGGACTTCTTGCACAAACCGCTGGATATCCACGCGGTAAAGAGCAAGGTCAACGTCTTCGTCGACCTCTACCGCCAGAGCAAGGCCATGAAGCAACAGGTCGAAGCCTTGGAGCAGGCGCGCCGTGAGCAGGAAGCGCTGCTGCAACAACTGCAGAGCACTCAGCTGGAACTGGAGCAGGCGGTGCGCATGCGCGACGACTTCATGTCCATCGTCGCCCACGAAGTACGCACGCCACTCAACGGCCTGATCCTGGAAACCCAGTTGCGCAAGATGCACCTGGCGCGGGACAACGCCGCCGCGTTCACCCTCGACAAAATGCACGCGATGGTCGACCGCGACGAGCGCCAGATCAAAAGCCTGATTCGCCTGATCGAAGACATGCTCGATGTCTCGCGCATCCGTACCGGCAAACTGTCGATCCGGCCGAACCGTTTCGATCTGTCGCAGTTGGTGGCCAACCTGCTGCAGAACTTTGCCCAACAAATGGAGGCGGCGGAAACCGAAGTGATTTTCACCGCGCCGGCGCCGGTGGAAGGTCACTGGGACGAGTTCCGTATCGAGCAGGTGGTGTCCAACCTGCTGACCAATGCCCTGCGTTACGGCGGCCGAAGCCCGATCCAGGTGCGCGTTTACCGTGAAGGCGATGAGGCGCGGGTCGAGGTTCAGGACCGCGGCATCGGCATCAGTGCCGAGAATCAGAAACGTATTTTCCAACAGTTCGAACGGGTCTCCGCCAAGACGGTAGTGGCCGGGCTCGGGCTGGGTCTGTTCATTTCCGAGCAGATCGTCGCCGCCCATGGCGGTTCCATCGTCGTCGAGAGTGAAATCAACGAAGGCGCCCTGTTTCGCGTTTGTCTGCCAATCCAGGAAAACGGCAAATCCGACGCAACCTCTGAGTGACCGCACGGTCGTATCAGCAGCTATTGACCGAACAAAGGCTTCCCATGAGCGTAGATGCACAAGATGTAGTACTCGTCGTCGAGGACGAACCGGTTATCTTGATGATCCTGACGGATTACTTGTCGGGGCAGGGGTATCGCGTATTGCAGGCCGAAAACGGCGAGCAGGCGTTCGAAATTCTTGCGAGCAAACCGCATCTGGACATGTTGATCACCGATTTTCGCCTGCCTGGCGGCATTTCCGGCGTGCAGATCGCCGAACCCGCCGTGAAGCTGCGACCCGATCTCAAAGTGATCTTTATCAGCGGTTACCCGCAGGAAATCCGCGAGACCGGCAGCCCGATCACGCGCAAGGCGCCGATTCTGGAAAAGCCCTTCGATCTGGACGTTTTGCAGGAAAAAATCCAGGAACTGCTCGCCTGACCTCATCAGCGCCCCTCTACAGGCGCTGTTCAGGTATTGATCATCTCGCGCACCTTGGCGGTGAGCAGATCGAAGGTGAAAGGCTTGGTGATCATCTGCATCCCGGAGTCGAGGAACCCGCCGCGCACGGCCGCATGCTCGGCATACCCGGTAATGAACAAGACCTTGAGACCCGGACGGTACTGCCGTCCGACCTCTGCCAGTTGCCGGCCATTCATGCCCGGCAGGCCGACATCACTGATCAGCAGGTCGATGCGCTGGGTTGAGTTGAGGATCGGTACCGCGCCATCGGCATCGCTGGCCTCGACGAAGGCATAACCCAGTTCACTGAGCACCGCGCTGACCAGCAAGCGCACGGCCGGGTCGTCTTCGACGATCAGCACGGTTTCACCATGCAGTGCCTCGGGCGCCTGATGAGCGATGTCTTCGGAGCGCGAGAGTTCTTCACCGCGAAAGCGCGGCAGATAGAGTTTGACGGTGGTGCCCTGATCAATTTCGCTGTCGATCGAGACGTGACCACGCGATTGTTTGCTGAAACCGTAGATCATCGACAGACCCAGGCCGGTACCCTGACCGATGGGCTTGGTGGTGAAAAACGGGTCGAACGCCCGACTGATCACGCTCTGTGGCATGCCGCTGCCATTGTCGGTAACGCTGAGCATCACGTAATCGCCGGGTTCCAGGTTGTCGTAGGCCTCGGTGAGTTCGCGGTCCAGGACCTGATTGCTGGTCTCGACCACCAGTTTGCCGCCCTCGGGCATCGCGTCGCGGGCATTGAGCACAAGGTTGAGCAGAGCGCTTTCCAGTTGATTCGGATCCGCCTCGGCTACCCACAGCCGGTCATTCAGACGCATGTCCAGCTGGATGCTTTCGTTGAGGCTGCGTTGCAGCAGTTCGCCCATTGACTCCACCAGTGCGTTCATTTGCACGGCTTTGGAGTCGAGCGATTGCCGGCGGGAAAATGCCAAGAGACGGTGGGTCAGGCCCGCCGCGCGGTTGGCCGAGGTGACGCCCAGGTCGATCAGGCTGTCGAGG